>NZ_CAUVXP010000042.1:9179-36814 GCF_963555955.1 Protofrankia sp. Cas3 | reverse complement strand
AACCCGACGCACCCGCGGCTCCACGAGCTTGGACGCCAACGAATCCAGATGCGTGGCGCGAGCCAGAATCAACCGCTCCTTCGCCTGCTCCACATGGTCCACAGTGATCGGCTCGGTGGCCGGAACCGCGAGCTCCTCGACGATCTCGTAGGCCAACGCGTTGACCAACCACGGCTGCCCCGCGGTCAACTCCACCGCCCGCGCCACCGCCGCCGGGGTGAACACCTGCCCGGTCTCGGCCGTGTGCTGGGCGTACAGCTCCCGGACATCCTCAGCGGTGAAGTCCCCCACCCGCAGCGACTTGAGCTTGATGTTGAAAGGGCTCGCCGTCCCAAGCCGGTTTGGGTCACCACCACTGGCGACCCCGGGGACCCGCGGAACCGCGAAGCGGTTTCGGGGGCAGGAGTCGCGCACGTCGCGCAGCCCACACAACGCCACCGAAGCGGGAAACCCCTCCGGTCGCTCGTTGAACCCAGCCCGCAACTGGCGCAGCACGCTGATCAGACTCGCACCGCGCAACGCGTCGATCTCATCGAAAAACAGCACCAACGGCCGCGGGCAGGCCCGCGCCCACCCCGCAAGCGCCTCCGCGAGCATGTTCTCGTCAGGGGCCGCCGGCCAAGGCGGCGGCCGCAGCTCTGCCGGCAGGGCGATCTCGGCCCGGCTTCGCATCGCGCGGAGTACGCCGCGCTGCGCCGCGCCGTAGTCGTCGCCGGCAGCCTCGCCGACCTCACACGAAAAATGCAGCGCCGCGTACACGCCGGTAGCGGTCAACGCGTCCGCAAGAGCCCGCAGCGTGGTCGTCTTCCCCGTCTGCCGAGGAGCATGCACCACAAAATAGCCCATCTGGTCCACCAGATCGGGCGCTTCGGGCAACCGCGGCAGCGGCGGAACCATGTAGTGGTACGCGGGCAGACACGGCCCCGCCGTGTTGAACCTGCGTCCCATGAGCTAGAGCCCTCCGCGACATCGGACGACGACCGTCCCCGCCACTCTACGGTGCGCCACGTGCCCCGCCGTGTGCCCTGTGTGCCCCGCCGGGTACCCCGCCAGGCGCTCCGGACGCAGACCCGGCCGAACGGATACGGCGACTCCGTGACGGTTGCCGCATCCATTGTCAGGAGCACTTGGTGCATGCTGGACCTCGCCGGACAACGTCCGTTTTCCGTCCGTTTCGGCTGGGCTGCGCAAGACCTGGCCGCCCTGGCACATCCGAGCAATGTCATTGTCATCGTGGACATTCTGCGGTTCACGACGGCGGTAAGCGTTGCGGTCGGCCGAGGAGCCGCGGTCCTGCCTTTCCGGCACCGAGACGTCGCCGCACAGCGGGTCACCGTGCAACAGGATGCGGTTCTCGCCGGCCGCCGAGGCCGAGTCCGACGTACACGGCGAACTGGTCGGATCCGTTTCCGGACGGGAACTCGCGGCCCTGGGCTGGGATGACGACGTCGCTTCCGCCGCGCAGCTTGATGCCGACCCGGTCGTGCAGGATGGGCACTTAGTGGTCGGCGCCGGAAGCGAAGACGTCGTGCAGCTGCCGGCGGCCGGCGATGCCGAGCTTGCGGTAGGCGCGGGCCAGGTGGGTTTCCACGGTCTTGATGGTGACGAACAGGCCCTGGGCGATCTGGCTGTTGCTGTTGCCGTGGAGGGCAAGCAGGGCGACGCGACGCTCGGCCGGGGTGAGGGCGTCGATACCGGTGACCGCGGTCCGGCGCGGCCGGACGCCGACGGCGTCCAGTTCGGCGCGGGCGCGCTCGGCCAGCGGCCGGGCGTGCATGCGGTCGGCGAGCGCGAGGCCGTGGCGCAGCGGCTGTCGGCACTCCTCGCGTTGCCCGGTGCGCCGCAGGGCCGCTCCCAGGTCCACCAGAGTGATGGCGTGCTCGAGCGCGGCCGGGGTCTCCCGCAGTATGCCTGCCGCCTCGGTCAACAGGGCAATGTCGGGACGGGAACCGGCGACCAGTCCGGCGACGCGTAATGCGGCGCCTACGGCCTGTGCCACGCCGGTCTGTCGGGCCCGCTCGACAGCCTGGCCGGCGAGCTGTCGGGCATGCGCGTGGTCCCCGAGGTGATAGGCGGCGAGCGCCGCAGTGGTCCGCCACGGTAGCAGGCCGGGATGGTCCACGCCGTAGATCTCGTCGAGATGGCGCCCGGCGGCGCAGGCGTCGGCCAGAGCCGCGGCCGGGTCGTGCTCGGCAAGGGCGAGCCGGGCGCGGGCGTGCCGGACGAGAGCGGCGTCCATAGATCCTGCGGCAGCGGGGTCAACATGGTTAGCTTGACCGAGCGCCTCGTGGGCGGCGGCACGGTCGCCGCGTTCGAGGTGCACCACAGCGAGCAGAGAGTAGATCCATCCGTCCGAGGCAGTCCAGCCGGCGGTGTGAGCGGTCTGGGCCGCTTCGAGGTCGGCGAGCGCGGCGGTCAGCGCACCCTGCTGGAAGCGGGACAGCGCCCGGTGGTAGCTGGCGCTGGCCTGAGCAAGCAGGTCGCCCCGCTCACGGGCGGTGGCGAGCGCGGCGTCGGCGGCCGCGTCGGCGGCAGCGAGCTCGCCTGCGATGACCAGGGCATGAACCACGAGCCCGATCAAAGCCGCGGGGCTGTCCGGGCCAAGCAAGGGGTCGTCGGCCAACGCGCGGGCGGCCATGTGGCGGACAGCGGACGCCGGGTCGCCTGCCAGCGCAAGCCGGAGCGTGACATGCGCAAGCAGGGGGGGCCGGCTCGGCGGTCGCCCCTGCCGTGCGGCCCGCAGCACGGGGAGCATCCGCCTGTCGGCGTCGGACACCAGGGAAGGGTGGAACATCGCGATCGCGAGATAGCCGGCCAGCAGGTCTTCCCGGGCCGGGTCGTGCGGGTCGAGCAGGTCGAGGGCTTCCCCGCTGGCCGCCGCGGCCCCTGCGGCGTCGCCCCGCGCGTGACAGATCTGGGCCAGCATGCCCAGGGCGTCCGCGCGGGTCCGGGCCGGCGCGTCGCGGAGCAGCGCGAGCCCCTCCGACAGCGTCGTGTGCGCGGCCGTGTCGCCGCCGGTCAGCTGGGCGCGGGCCAGCTCGATCAGCAGGGCGCCGCGCTGGTGTGGCGGAGCCGGTTCGGCAAGGGCGCGGTCGAGGAGCCTCGCCGCCGCCGCGGGATCACCCCGCGACAGCGCCGGGCCTGCCGCCTCGCGCAGCACCCGGACGACGGCGGTGTCGCCCTCGGGCGCGGCCACGAGAAGATGGCCGGCCACCCGCTCCGCTCCTTCACCCTCGGCGGCAAGGATGTCGGCGGCACGCCGGTGCGCACGGGTACGGGCGAACGCCGGTTGGTCGGCGTACACCGCGGCCCCGACGAGCGGGTGGACAAACGTCAACGGGTCCCCGGGCCGCAGCAGGTGCGCCGTGGCGAGCGCGTCGGCTGCCCGTTCGGCGGCCATCAGGTCCAGAGCGGCGTGGGCTGCGACACGGCGCAGCGGGGTGCCGTCGCCGAGCACCGCGGCCGAGGCGGCCAGCCGGCCGGCGTCGGCCGGTAGGTGAGCCAGTCGTGCCAGCACCGAGCGCACCACCGTGTCGGGCACCAGGCCTGCGACGGAGGCAGCCACGGGGGTGTCGGCCACGTTCAAGGATTGCACCAGCTCGCCGACAAGGAAGGGGTTGCCACCGCTGGCGTGGGCGACGGCGGCGACGAGCGCACCGTCCGCTGTCGGCAACGCATGAGTCACCAGCCGGCTGACAGCCTCGGCACTCAGCGGTGCGAGTGTCAGCAGCCGCATCTGCGGAACCATCGCCAGCCGGCGCAACGCCGGCGCGTCGGCCCCGGCCTCACCATCGCGGACGGCGACGACCAGGACGAGGGGGATCCGGTCGGCCCGGTCGGCCAACATGGTCAGGAAGCGCAATGACGCGGCATCGGCCCACTGCGCGTCGTCGACGGTCAGCAGCACCGGCCGGACCTCGTCCCCGGCCAGATCCCAGCCTGTCAGGTTCGCGGTCAACCAGCACAGGCCCAGCAGCACCGCCTCCGCATCCGGCGGTGCGGACGCACCGGCGCCGGTTCCGGTAAACAGCGCGGCGGCGGGCGCGGCCAAGCCGGCGAACAGCCTCGCCCGGTCCGTCTGATCCGCGGCCGCCACCGGCGGCGCGAGCAGGTCAACCGCGACACCCAGGGCGACCTGCCGCTCCAGCTCCCGCCCGCGGCCGGCCAGCACCCGTAACCCGCACGAAGCCCCGAAGCTCTCGGCGACGGCGAGCAGCCTCGTCTTGCCCATCCCCGGCGGCCCCTGCACGACCACCGCGCCGGCGCCGCCCCGGCGGGCCGCACCCACCGCGGCCCGCAGGACCGCCACCTCGTCCGCGCGCTCCAGCAGCGGCTCGCCCCACCTGGAGGCCGTCGGATGCAGCGAATCGACGCCAGCTGGTCCGGACGCCATGGTGCCCCGAGTGTCCACGGCGTGCCCCTCCGTCCCGGTAGCCCCTCCGGCTGGCCGCGCGCAGCTCCGGGTGGCGGCGAAAAATCAGGGTACTCACCCCGATGCCCGCAGGCCCGGCCCCACCGCAGGATGCCCTGGTGACCGATCTCGATCAGCTGCGGCAGCGCCTGGCCGACCTGCTCGCCGGAGCTGGCCCCGCCGGCCAACTCGTGATCTCGGAGACGCTCTTCGGCCCCGCCGACCCCCTGGTCAAAGCCCTGCTCGACACGTACTGCGGCGGCCAGCCGGTCGTCGTCCACGGGGCCGCGCTGGCAGCGCCCGGCGACGGTACGGACGACGTGGTGGTCACCGGCACGACGGACTACCTCAACGTCGACGGCGCGGCGGTCACCGTACGTTTCCGGCCGGCGGGCGCCGGGGTGGCGACGAGGATCCGCGTCGCCCTGCCGGCTACCTGGCGGTTCTCGCAAAGCTTCCCCACACTGCCAATGTCGATCGACTTCCGGGCACCGCTGCACTCCACGCCCAGCCCGCTGCTGGATCTGCTCACGCTGACCGGCGCGGCCTTCGCGCTGTCGACCCACGACCACGTGGACGACGTGCAGGGGGCGTCCCTGCCGGCCGGTCTCGCCTTCGTCGCCCGATTACGGCTGGTCGGGCTCTTCGGCGCGATCGAGCACACACTCGGTGGCGGGATGGAAGACCTGGTGATCGCCGGTCCCGTCCTGTCCGCGCCGCCGGTGCCCACGACGACGCCGCCGCCGGTGGAGCCCGTCGTGCCCGTCCCGAGCCCGACCCCGCTGCCCGGCATCAACCTGACGGCGGCGCTCGATGTGGCGGTCTCCATCGGCCCGATCTCGCTACGGGACGTAACGCTTGCGCTCTACTGCCCGCCGAACGCCGACTGGCTCGCCCAGCACCCGCAACGGCCACCCGCGGTCTTCTTCGGCGGGAAGCTGCAGGTGAGCGACAAGCTTGTCGTCGACGTGTGGGCCGCGCTGCCCCCCGGCGGCGACTCCGTGCTGCTCACCGCCGAGCCCGAAGGCTGCGTCAGCGGAATCGACCTCGGCGATCTCGCCGGACTACTTGGCGGCGACGAGCTGGCCGGCCAGCTCGGCCAGCAACTTGGCAGCGTCGGCCAGGTCACGCTGCGTACTCTGACGCTCGGCCTGTCCGTCGCGTTGCCCGCGCTCGACGACGTTTCGGTCACGGTGGGTCTGGACGGGGTGCGCTGGGCGCCCTTCGGGAACATCCTCGAAATCATCGATCTTGAGGCGATGGTCACGGCGACCAGCCCGCTCTCGGCGGACCGATCGGTTCAGGTGGTCCTCGTGGGCAGGTTCTCGATCGAGGATGTGCCGTTCACGGCCGTGGTCACCCTGCCGGACTTCACCGTCGCGGCCGACGTACACGCGCAACCAACCCTTCCCCTGGCCACCCTGATGCGCACCTACCTGCCGGACGTGCCGCCGGTCGGCGACCTGACGGTGGACCGTCTGCTGCTCGCTGCACGTCCGGGTGACTTCTACACCGTGTCGGCCCGGCTGGCCCCGCGGCCGGCGGCGTGGACGCTGGACCTGGGGCCAGAGAAACTGACGGTCAGTGACGTCGGATTGGCGCTCGGCCATACGGCGGGCTCCGGGTTCAGCGGCGCGTTCAGCGGCCGGCTCGCCCTGGCCGGGGTTGACCTCGACGTGGGCTTCCAGGTGCCCGGCCCGTTCGCGCTGCGCGCTGACCTGCCGCGCCTCGGCCTGCGGGCACTCCTCGGCGAGCTCTGCGACCAGCAGATCCCGTGGCCGCCCGGCTTCGACATCGTTCTGGACCATGCGCGGATACGCCTGGACAAGCGCGGCGCCGACCTCGGGCTCATGCTCGGCGCGCAGGTCGAGGGCTTCGGGAGCCTCGCGGTCGACATCCGCCGCGCCGGCACGGGCTGGGGCTTCGCCGCCGGTTTCGCGCTGCCGACCGGTTGGCGGCTCGCGGCGCTGAGCCAGGACCTCGCGCCACTGGACGACGCGTTCCGGTTCACGCGGATGGTGCTGGTCGTCGCCTCGTTCGACGATCCGGCCTTCACCTTCCCCGACCTGTCCGCCTTCGGCGATCCCGCCATCACCACCCCGCGGATCGCCCTGCCCGCGAGTGCCGCACCGGGCGTAAAAGCCGGTGTCAACGTCTTCGCGGAGATGGACGTCGGCGGTGACCGCGGGCTGGAGTTGATTAAGAACAGCCTGCACCTCGACCACGCCACCCTCGACGTCCTGGTGCAGGTCGGTGAGAACCCGGCGAACGTCCTGCTGTCGGCGGGCCTGTCCGGCTCGTTCAACGACAACCTGGCGTTCACCGGCGCGCTGCGTGTGCAACTGGTCGGCGGCTCACCGTCGATCGGCCTGTTCGGCCGGGTGGCGCTGGAGGCGGACGGCCAGCCGCTGGTGTTCACCGCGCAGCTGGACGTCGGCCCGAACGGGGCCCTGCTCGCGGGCACGATGCCGGCGCCCTGGAAGGGAGCGTTCGGCGTCGATGGGCTGACGCTGTCCGACCTCGCCCTGCTCGTCGGTATCAGCTGGGAGCTGATTCCAGCGATCGGCATCGCCGCGACCGTCAGCCTCGGCGCCTTCGCAGGCTCGGCGGCGGTGCTGTTCGACGCCACCGTGCCGTCCAGGAGCCTGCTCGCCGGCAGCGTGTCCGACCTCGGTCTCGACGACGTGGTGGCCACCCTGCTCGGCGGCCAGGTCGAGGTGCCAGCCGAGATCGGCCCGGTGCTCAGTGGCTGCCGTCTGGAAGGGGTGCACCTGTTCGACGTGCCGGCCGCCCTCACCGCCGACTTCGACGGCGCCGCGCTCACGCCGGCGATCACGGCGGCGTTCCTCAGCGCCGGCAAGGTCGCCCTGCCCGCCGCGACGTCGGCGCTCCTGACGGTCGCCGAACCGGGGCGGCGTTGGCACCTGACCGACCGGACGGCCCTGCGGCACTACGGGATCGCGCGGCAGGGCGACGTGCTCGCGGTATCGCTCGACGTCCAGATCTACATCGCGCCGGAGCCGACGATGATCGGGCAGCTGGTGTTCCCGCAGGGCTTCCGGCTCGCGGCGAACCTCGCCGCGTTCGGCTTCGGGGGATCTGTCGACGTGGACGTCGACCCCAACGCCGGTATCGCGCTCGACGCGACGATCAAGCCGATCAGTGTTGACCCGATCTTCGCCCTCACCGGCTCGGGCGGCGAGGGTGGCCCGCGGCTGTCGCTCGCCACCTACGACGCCCCGACTGCGGCCGTACGCGGGCCCCACTGCCTGGTCTCCGGCGCGGTGACCATGCTCGGTTTCACCCGGGACGTGGACCTGCGGATCAGCCGCGACGGCTTCACGCTGTCGCTGTCGGCATCGCTGTTCGGCACCTTCGATGCCAACGTGACAGCGAGCTGCCCGTTGCGGAACTTCGCCGCCGCTGACCTGAGCGTCGAGGCGACGATGCACAACGACTTCCTGGACCTCGTACGCACCCGCGGGAGCGCCGCGATCCAGAGCGCCGCCGGGGACGCCACGCGCGCCATCGGTGACGCCCAGCGACAGGTGAACAACGCCCAGGCGAACGTCGGCCGCATCCAGGCCCAGATCGACCCGCAGGTGGCCCAGATCCGGCGGGAGCGCGCGCAAGCCGACAACGCCCTACGGAACGCCCAGGCCGACGTGGACTCGATACAGCGTCAGATCGACGGCGAGCAGCGCACCATCAACGGCCTCAACCACGACATCGACGGCCTCAAAGGCCAGCTCTCCTGGTGGAACGCCAGTTGGATCGGACCACAGATCCTGGACAAGGGCAGGCAGCTCGCCCAGCACCAGATCACCTTCGGCGGCGAACAGGCAACGCTCGGCACCGCCCTGGGAACCCTGCAAGCCTGCCGGGCCGCGGTGACGACCACCCCGATCGAGGCCGACCCGCGGGTCTCAGGACTGTACGCCGAGCTCGGCGTTGCCCAGGGGACGTTCACGGCCGCCCAGGGCGTGCTGACCCAGACCCGGGCCGCCGTGGGCGGGATGGCCGCCGCGGGCACCTGGCTTGCCGACAACGGACCCGACCACCTGCTGGATGTCACCAAGGCGTCATTCCAGGGCTCGCTCAGGCTGGTGGGCGGCGGGGCGGTGACGATGAGCGTCGCCTACACGCTCATGAACCAGCACGGCGCGGCGGCTGTCGCGTTCGACTTCCATGATGTGGAGAACGGTTTCGTCGCGCTGGTCGACATCCTGAAGCAACAGGCCGGCGCCACGGCGCCCCGCGGTTGAGGAGAGCAGTGATGTACAGCCACGTGCGATTCGTGTTCTACGAGACCGACACCCATCAGCAGTATCGGCCGTCCTGTCTGCCCAAACCGGTCGACTTCGGCACAGAGGCGCGAATCCGAGCACAGTATCTGCTGGAGGTCGCCCGATTCATCGCGAAGAAGATCGCCGACGATCCCGTCACCGTCAACGGGACGGTTCTCAACGTCTTTCTCGCGCCGGAGTTCTACTTCCGCTCGTCGCAGGGCCAGGAGAGCGGACACAACCACTACGGACATTTCGATGTCCAACAGGCCCAGAATTCAATCAAGGATGCGGTCCGCGGTGACAGCCTGTTCAACGACTGGCTGCTGGTCCCCGGAACGGCGGTGTACAGCAAGAAGACATTCGACTCCCAGGGATCCTTCAAATACGTCATCTTCAGCGAGGCCTACGCCGTGGCGCGGGTCTCGGCGCAGGTCACGACGGGAAACCAGCTCTTCCACTGGACCTGCATGAAGCAGGACTTCTCCGACGTGGACCATCTCGACAACGACGTCAACGCCATGAGCACAGGCAAGACAAGCGCCCAACACGCCCACCGTCAGGTCATCTCCGTTGGTGGCCTCGAAATCGGGATCGAGATCTGTCTGGATCACAGAAGCGAGGTGCTCAAGACCACGGCGGTCGCCCAGCAACCCGCCCGGAACGTGGACATCCAGCTACTGCCCGCCTGTGGGATGGACGCCATCCCGACGAGCGTTGCGGCCCGGACCGGTGGCTACGTGCTGCGGTGCAACGGCAACAACTACCAGCCGCCGCGGGGGAAGGCCTACCAGGTCGGGGCCTGGCCGAACGGGCATCCGACCGCCGGCACCGCCCCGATACTCACGGAGATCGACACCGGGATACTGGTCTACACCCTCCCCAGCACGCTCCAGATCAACCCCAGCCCGTGGATCCCCGACCGGGTGGGATACCTGCGCCCTCAGCCGTTGTGACCGGCCGCCCGGGCTGACCGGCGAGGCCCGTCTCGCGCACCGTGACGCTGAGCCGCCCGTGCCGCATACCCAGCTCGGGCGGGGCGCTGCCCGGCATCGTCCGTGGGACTCCGTGATAGGCCAGCCGGGACGGTCCTCCGAACACGAACAGATCCCCGCTTCGCAACTCAACGTCACGCCACGGGCGGGTGCGCGTATGCGGATTGCCGAACCGAAACACGCACACATTACCAATACTGAAAGAAACCACCGGCGCCATCATGTGTTCCGCCCGGTCCTGATGAAGACCGAGACGGGCATCGTCGTCGTAATAATTCACGATTGCCGCGTCCGGACAATAGGAAGCCGGCTCGGCGGACACCGTCGGGTCGATACCACTGGCATCGACGACCGCCGCACGCGCCATCTCCACGAGCCATGCCGGCAGCGGCTTGACCGGTGCGCCGTCACCGTCGCTGTCGTCTGCGTACCGGGAATAGCGATAGGGCGACCAGTGCCAGCCGAGGCAGACCGACTCGACCCGCAGCGGCGTTCCGTCCGGCATACGTGGATGGCGCAGACCCGCGGGCGGTGCCGCCCAACGTCGGGCCGCACCAAGCATACGTCGCTGCTCTGCGCTATCGAGCCAGTCCGGCAGGAGAACGGCACCCGGCGCGACCACGGCCGCCGAGCGACCGAAAAGGCCGTCATCCATCGTCGTCCATCGGTCAGTTACCCACCTGCCACAGCCGCACCGTCGCATCGCCGTCGCCGCTGGCCAGAAGCGTCCCAACCGGGGAGAACCCCACCGAGGTCACCCAGCTGCTACCGCTGGTCGGCGGCTGACCGGTCAGCGGCTCGCCGAGCGGACGGGGTGCGGTCGGGTCGGCCACACCCCACACCCGGACCGTCCCGTCGCCACCCGCGCTCGCCAGGAGCGTCCCATCCGGGGAGAACGCCACCGACCGCACCCAGCTGGTCTGGCCGGTCAGCGGCGGACCGAGTGGATGGGGCGCGGTCAGGTCGGCCATGTCCCACAACCGGACCGTCCCGTCGTCACCCGCGCTGGCCAGCAACCTCCCCGTCGGGGCGAACGCCACTGACCGGACCTTGCCGACCTGGCCGGTCAACGGCTGGCCGAGCGGACGCGGGACGGCCGGGTCTGCGGGGCCGGCCGGGTCGGCCACATCCCACAGCCGCACGGTGCCATCCCAGCTGGCGCTGGCAAGCGTGCGCCCGTCCGGGGAGAACGCCACCGACTCCACGGCGTCGGTGTGGCCGACCAGTGGCCCGCCCAACAGGTGGGCGGCGACCCGATCGGACACGTCCCACAGTCGCACCGTGTGGTCGAAGCCAGCGCTGGCAAGCGTCCGCCCGTCCGGGGCGAACACCACCGACCACACAGCACCGGTATGGCCGACCAGCGGCTTGCCGAGCGGGCGGGGGACGGTCGGGTCGGTGAGGTCCCACAGCCGCACCGTCCAGTCCTCGCCGGCGGTGGCCAGCGTCCGCCCGTCCGGGGAGAACGCGACCGCGTACACCCCACCGGTGTGGCCGGTCAGGGGCTGGCCGAGCGCGCGGTGAGCGGTCGGCACGGTGACATCCCACAGCCGTACCGTGCCGTCGCCACCGGCGCTGGCCAGCGTCCGCCTGTCCGGGGAGAAGGCCACCGACCGCACCTCGCCGGTGTGGCCGGTCAGCGGCGGGTCGAGTGCCCGGAAGGTGGGAACCGGCGTCGGCGCCATGGACGTGGAGGGGGGCACAGGTGGGACGGGCCGGTGCCGGGGCCGGGGCGTCAGGGCGACGTAGGCAAGGACTGCGCCGACCAGGAACAGTGCGACAACGGCGACCGCAACGGCGATCCGACGGTGCCGGATCGGGTCGGTGCCCGGCCCCGGCGGTATCCGGACGGTCGGTGTCGGTGCCTGTGCCGATACCGGCGGGATGGCCACGGACAGCTGGTCGGCGGCGGCGCGGATGTCGTCGTCGAGCCGGAGCACAATGCCGGAACGGGCGGTCCATCCCGGGCCATAGGCGGCGGCCGCGGCGCCGGCCAGGTCGAGGGCGAAGGCGTGCGCGGAAGGCTGGCGGGCTTTCGGGTCCGTGGCCAGCGCGCACATGATCACATCGGCGATCGGTGCGGGCACCCCGGCCGGCGGTGGCGGGACGGTGCCGAGGTGGTGCTGTGGGGGCACATCTGACGGCAGACTCGGGTCGAAGGGCGGCGTCCCGGTCAGCAGGTGGTAGAGCACGATCCCGAGGGCGTACAGGTCGGTGCCCGGTCCCAGCCGACCGCCGGTGATCTGCTGCTCGGGGGCCATGTACCGCGGGGTCCCGACAACCGCACTGGCCGCGGCCGCCGATCCTGCCACGATCTTCGCAATGCCGAAGTCGGTGACTTTGACCAAGCCTGCGTCATCAAACAGGATGTTGTCCGGTTTGATGTCGCGATGCAGGACCCCCCGGTCATGGGTGTAGGACAGCGCCGCGGCGACCGCCAGTCCGACCGCGCAGGCGGTCTGCGGGGACATGTCGGCCCGCCGGCGGGTCAGCGTCCCCCCGCCCAACCTCTCCATGACGATCAGGTGCAGGTCGTCGTCGGCGACATAGTCGTGGACCCGCATCACATGTGGATGATCAAGGGCGGCGAGCAGCTGCGCTTCCGCCGCGAACCCCGCGGTCGCGTCGTCGAGATCCGCTACCAGAATCTTGATCGCAACGTCACGGTTCAGCCGACGGTGCCGGCCGGCCAGCACCAACCCGAACGTGCCCCAACCGAGTACCTCACCCAGCTCATAGCCAGGTAGCGCCGCGGCGACCCGCGCCGGGTCAAACGGCATGTACCGACGGTCGGCCGATTCCCGCGACCCCCGCCCCTACCAGCACAGATCCGCTCATCGTCTCCCCTGCACGCATCCCCCGGGTGCGCTGCGCCGATCCTACCCATCGGCCCCGGCCCCGACCCCCGGTCACCGTCCGCCGTCGTGAAACCCGGTTGGCGCCGACCCGACGCAGATCACGCGCGGGCGCCGCTCTCCTGCAGTCTCGTGTGTCATTCTCGGCTGAGAGCGCCCGCCGACAGGGGCGTGGATCAACCGGACAGATCCCAGCAGAAGGGAGGCGGAGCATGGATGAACAGGGCGTTGCCGCAAAGCTACAGCCTCTGCTGTACGAGCCCAATCCCAAACACAAACCGGTGCCCCTTCCCGGTAGGCGCATGGGTCAATCTGTCCTCGGGATGCCGCCGGGGAGGCTCTCCTCGCGACAAGCGACCTGTACGGCCAGAAGAGGTATGCAACCGATGGCGCCCGCCCGTACTACGCGCAACAACACGACGCTCAACGCAACGCATGGCACGGATATCCCGTCGACTGGGACGAGGTTCCCCCTTTGCTGGTAGGGGACTGGGTAGCGGCTGGAAAAGTCGATCGCCGGACGGTTCGCCGAGCGAAGAGGCGGCGGGAGCGGTGACTCTCAAGTGGGAGCGGTTCACCGGGAGCACAGACGTGTTTGCCGTGCGGCTCGGTTTTATGCCCGATCCTGACGAAGGCCGTGCGGCTGGCCCGGAAGAGTCGGCGTCATGGGGATCCCTTCAGCTGTGGGTCGAAGATCAGAATATCTGCACGCACATCGATCAAGGTGAAGTGCTGCAGAGCGTTCACTGGTATCTCCTACCCTTCCTGGAATGGCTCGTAGATTCATGGAACCCCCTGCTCCACGAGGAGCGTCCACCAAACCGCAACGCGGGTGATTCTGCCGTCTCCTCGCTCGAGGCAACCCGGAATGCTCCTGAGCTCGCCGGCGAAGCGGCGACTATCGCCTGGGAGCAAGAATGGTTCGAGTGGCGCGGGCGCCATGCGGTACGAACGGCTCGGGCCGGCGGGCTGTTTCCGAACGTGCTGTTTCGCCGCCTGCGTGACCACATAGAGATCAGCTGGGCGGAGGAGGGCCTCGCCGGCGCCCCCGAAGGCTTCCAGTTCAGCGCTACCGCAGGCAGGTCCCTGCTGACACCGGAAGAAGTCGCCGGCCCGCTCCACGAGGTCCTTGCCGCAGCTGTGGCGTATCTGGGGAACACCATCCCGGGTAGCGAACGCCTGGCGATACTACAAGCCAAAATCGGCAATCTGACCGTTCCAGCGCAACACGATATCCGGCTACGATGGCTCGCCGGCCTGGCAACCGCACCTCCCATGTCGAAACGACTTCTCGGCCGAACTACCGAGGAGGACATCAGGTCCACCTGGTCGGCAGTGCTGGGGGCGCTGGGGGGCCAGCGGCGGGACGAAGCTGTGCACGCTGCGCTGGCGACGGACGACACTCCGCTGGTCATAGCGGGTTCATGCCAGGCAGCCCTTTTGTTCGGCGCCGTGTCGCCAACGGTCTCAGAAGCCGACGTACGGACACTCGCACAGGTTCTCATCGATCAGTACAGCGCCTCGGACGTCGAATCGGAGTACTTGAAGGAGCTGACTACACAAGAATCACTTGGAGCTGCCGTCACGCCTTGGGAACAGGGCTACGACCTTGCCGAGTCGCTTCACCAGAAACTTCACGTCACAGGTGACTGGATCGACGTCGAGCACCTTTTTCAGGATCTCGGGATTGCCCGATTGGACCACGGGCTCGATGATCACACTATACGGGCCTGCAGCATTGTTGGTCCACAGCACAGGCCGACGGTCGTCGTCAACGGCAGCTCTTTCTATGCGGACAACCACGCAGCCGTGCGGTTCACCCTGGCACACGAACTCTGCCATATTCTTTATGATCGGGCGCAAGGGCGCCGCCTGGCAATTGCGAGCGGCCCCTGGGCACCCCGGGGAATCGAGCAGCGCGCGAACGCGTTCGCAGCCATGTTCCTGATGCCTCCGCACCTGGTGGCGACTGCCGTGGCGGACTCCCCCGACCCCATCAGCGACCCGAACGGGGTCCGAACGGTGGCGTCTCGCCTGCACGTCAGCAACCGTGCGGCAATCGAGCACCTCTACAATCTCACCCTTATGGACGAAAACCAGCGCGACGACCTGTTACGCAAGCTGGGCCTGACCATCTATTAGTTTGTCGTTTTCGGAACGGCGCGACGATCTGGCCGAAGCAGGATCCCGGTGACCCCCATCCGGGCCTATCGCTCGACAGCGTGACCCGGGGGTAGCCAGCGCGGGTCGCGGCCGGTGAAAGCAACAAGCCGGTCGACGGCGGCGGCATCCGCCGGCACCCCGACTTCCGGGCCGAAGGCGCCGCCGCGGTACTGGGGCTGGAGCATGTCGCGCAGCGCCGCCAACGCGAACTCCGCGTGTTCGGCGCTGAACGGCAGCGGTTGGCCGGTGGCCGCCGCCAGGTCCCACCCGTGCACCACGTACTCGCCGACCATCATCCGGTAGACGAAGGGACCCGGCGTGGGGGATCCGGTGAGCGCGACCATGGCTTGCGGCCCGCCGGCGCGCCACCGCCGCAGCACGCTGGCGGCCGCGTCCGCGAAGTCCGTGGCGGGCTCGGGACCCGGTCCAAGCGTTTTCGGGTCCACTCCCGAACGGCCGGCAAAACCGGCATCGAACATCCGCAACCAGCTCACCATGTGCTCGACCAGCGCCTGAACGTCGAACATCGGACACGGAGTCGGCCGTTGCAGGGCATCCGTGGCAACAGCCGCGATCAGCGCCCGCGCCCCGGCCAGCACGCCTTCCAGCATCGCGCCGTCATCGGCAGCCGGGGCTCCCGTCGCCTGACCGGACGTCGCTTGACCGGACGTCGCGTGATCTGGTGCGTCAGAAGCTGTCGAAGTCACCCTGCCGAGCCTAGACCCATTGCCCTAACCCATAGCTGGACAGTTGGTTACCGATACGGACTGTCAATGGGAGCGATCGTCAGACGCGGATCACGCTCAGGCCCGGCACGTCCGCGTAGTCATCATCCTGACTGACCACCGGAACATCGAGGGCGAGCGCGATGGCGGGCTCGATGACGATGCGGGACAGGGTCCATTCCAGAGCCGGACGCCTGATGGGCGGATGCACCACCTCGACCAGCGTCGCCACACTGGTAATCACACGCATGTCGTCGGCGCGGGCCAGTGCGAGCCATGCGGTGACCTCGCGGTCGCGCAGGATGCTTGGCCGCAGCGATGCGCCGGACGGAAATGCCGGCCGGGCACCGGGCACGCCCGACGACCGCAGTGGGCGCGTATCGTGACATTCTTTACCCATGGTTGACGGGGGCGGGGTAACCGACACACCGGCGTCCGATGACGGCGGTCGCTACGACTTCTTCGTCAGTTACACCGGCGTGGACGCCGCCTGGGCAGAGTGGATCGCGTGGCAGCTTGAGGCCCAGGTACGGTTCGGCGAGCGGCGCGCACAGGTCTTCCTGCAGGCATGGGACCTCGTCCCGGGCACCGACTGGGCGGCCAGCATGCACCGCACGCTGCCGGCCTCAGCCCGGGTGGTGCCCGTCCTGTCCCCCACCTATCTGACCGATTCCCGGTACGGCAACGCCGAGTGGCTGGCGATCTGGCCGGACGACCCCGAGGGGCTCAAGCGCCGGATCGTGCCGGTGGTTGTCGCGCCGTGCAAGCCCACCGGGCTGCTGGCCACCATCAACTCCATCAATCTGGTCGGCCGTGACGAAGCAGCCGCCTCCGACACGC
Source organism: Protofrankia sp. Cas3 (assembly GCF_963555955.1). Lineage (NCBI taxonomy): Bacteria > Bacillati > Actinomycetota > Actinomycetes > Frankiales > Frankiaceae > Protofrankia > Protofrankia sp. Cas3. The sequence goes on along the minus strand of NZ_CAUVXP010000042.1, from coordinate 20,539 downwards.
TGCTCGCGGGGATCACCGCTTCCGTCGAAGGCCGCGCGAAGCCCACCGTCGCCCCGCAGTTCCCCGGCCCGGACGGTCGCGCGGCGCGCGGCGCGGGCCAACCGGCTTTTCCCGGACCTGGCAGCGCAGGCGGGCAGCCGGCCGTCACGGTGCTGCACATTTCCGACACCCAGTTCGGAGCCCACCACATATTCGGCCGGGCCGGACTCACCGAAGCGGACCGCGCCCGCTCATCCCTGTTCGGCCGCCTGCACGACGACCTGCGGGACCGCGCCGAAATCGACGGCTTACGGCCGGACCTCGTTGTGATCACGGGCGACCTGACCGAGACCGGCGCGAAAGTCGAATTCGACCAGGCACACGATTTCCTCGTCGCGCTGGCGGAGAGCCTGGAACTCGACCGGAACCGGTTCGTGCTCATTCCCGGCAACCATGACGTCAACCGGCTGCTCTGCCAGGCCTATTTTCTGCAGTGCGAAGCGGCCAACGAGACTCCCCTCCCGCCGTACTGGCCGAAGTGGGGCTTCTTCGACGCCCTGCTCGGGCGGTTCTACGGCACCAATGCCGTGATCGGCTTCGCCGTCGGCGCGGAATGGTCCCTGATCGAGATCCCCGACCACAAAGTCGTCGTGGCCGGGTTGAACTCGACGATGGCCGAAACCCACGAAGAGCACTACGGCTGGCTCGGGGAACACCAGATTCGCACCGTCACCGACGCGCTGCGCCGCTACGAACGGGACGGCTGGCTACGGATCGGCGCCGTACACCACAGCCCCATCCGGGGTGCCACCTCGGACGACGAGAACCTCCGCGACGCGGACGACCTCGACCGGATCCTCGGCCCGCACCTCAACCTGCTACTCCACGGCCACACCGATGACGGTCGGGTCAGCTGGCTACCATCATCCGGGCTGCCGGTGGTCTCCACAGGCAGCGCCGCGGTCGACGCGCAGGCCCGCCTGCCCGAGATACTCAACCAGTATCAGCTTCTCCGCATCGACCGGGACAGCTTCACCCGCTGGACGGGAGACCTGCGTATCGACCCAGCCGGTAACTCCTGGTCGAGACGCACACCGCACACGTTCCACTCGGTGCACGCGACATTTCCGACCTCACCCGGGGACAACGGTGATATATCGGACCAGCCGCCCCTGCCACCCGACGCGCTGGACGAGATCGCCGAGGTGGTCCGCCTGCGCTTCCCGGACGCAACGGTCGAGCGGATCGACGCGTCCGGCGAGCGGCCCGCGCATCTGCGGGTACGGCGGGCCGAGGGCCAGGTGGTGGAACAGCGGGTCGTCGGTCTGGTCGAGGGCACGGTGGACACGGCGGCAGTCGACGAGTTCGCCACGACAGTCCAGGCGCCGCACCTGAGTGCTTTCCCCGGCCTGTTCACCGACCTCATTTACATCGGGGGGACGCAGGCAGCGCCGGAGCTGGTCGACCACGCCGCACGGAAGGGCATTCGGCTGCTGAGCATGCTCGAATACCAGGGTGTAATGGACCTACGCGGCTACGTCACGCGGCAGACCGCCCGGCTACGCGCCGACACGGACTACCTGCCGGAGCTGTATGTGCCGCAACGGATCCGCAGGGTCGATCGCATGGCCGGCATAGTTGATGGCACTGCTCTTGACCGGATAGTCGAGTGGCTGACGACCGACGAAGCCCGGTTCATCCTCGTACTCGGCGACTCCGGCCACGGCAAGACCTTCCTCACCCACGAACTCGCCCTGGCGTTACCCCGCCGCATCCCACATGTGGACCCGATGCTGATCGAACTGCGGCAACTTGAGAAGTCATTCGAGCTCGACCGGCTCATAGCCCAGCACCTGGTGGACTCCCAGATCCGCCGGCCAGACCTCGACGCCTTCCGCTACATGCTGGCCCAGGGCCGACTAGTACTGATCTTCGATGGCTTCGACCAGCTCGCGGCCCGGGTCACCTACGAGCGCGCGGTCGCGCACCTGGACACCCTGCTGGCCGCGCTCAACGATCGAGCGAAAATCGTCGTCACGAGCCGGGCCGAGTTCTTCCTGACTGACGACGAGGTGCTGAGGAAAACCGGGGAGAAGGTCGAGCGGATATTTGGCCGGTTCATCGTCCGGCTTGAGGACTTCACACCTGAGGAGATCCGTAATTTCCTGGTCAACCGCTTCACAAGCACGCTGTCCGGGGAGTTTCCCGCCTCGGACGCCCGCCGTGCCGAGGCGGAACGGCGCGCGGCAGTCCGGCTGGACCTGATCCAGCACGTGCGGGACCTCCCCGACCTGGCACGTAACCCGCGACTGCTGTCGTTCATCGCCGAGTTGGATGAGGATTGGCTGCGCGCGGCGCGCCAGCGTGGCGGTACGGTCACCGCGGCCGACCTGTACCGGGAACTCCTCGGCCAATGGCTGACCTACGAGCACACTCGGTCACCAGTTCTGACCCTCAGCGAGCGCGAGTTCGCCGTCACCGAACTCGCCGTGGCCATGTGGCGCGACGGTGTGGCGTTCATCGACGTGACCAGACTAACCGAGATCGCCGCCAGAGTGCTCCCTGCGATGCGCGACCCCCGCGGTCTCACCCCGGCCGAGACCGCCATGCTGGTCGGTTCGGGTACGGCACTGCGCCGGGATGCCGACGACAAGTTCTCCTTCATCCATTCCTCGGTGATGGAGTACCTGGTCGCCGCCGAAATCGCCAGACAGCTCGTGGCAACGGCCGGCCATCCCAATGGCCTCCTCGCGGCACGGGAGATGTCGGAGTTGATGGCCGACTTCTTCGCAGACCTGGCCGACCGGAACGAGGCGGCGCGCTGGGCCCAGAACACCGTCGACGATCCGAACGCGCCCGCGGTGGCACAAGCGAACGCGCTGGTGGTCGCGCGGCGGCTGGACATCCCGCTGCGGACGGGAGCGAAGCTGGCCGACGCCGATCTCGCCGGCCACGACCTCGCCGGCCGGGACCTGCGCGGCGCCGATCTGCGCCGGACGAACCTCACCGACGCCCGCCTCGACCACGCCGACCTGCGCGGCGCCGACCTACGCGGCGCCATCCTCACCGGGGCCTCCCTGGCGGGGACCGCGCTCGACGGCGCGGACCTGACCGGAGCGAAACTGACCGGAGCGACGGTTCGCGACGTCAACGCGGAGCGGGTAATGGCCCGCAAGGCCGCCCTCGACGGCATCCAGATCATCGGCGGGATGCTGCCCGGGCTCGATCTGGCCGGCGCGTCGATGAAGCAGGCGAGGGTGACCGGCACCGAACTCACCGGAGCGGACCTGACCGGAGCGGACCTGCACGGTGCCCGCTTCGTCGACGCGGACCTGACCGGCGCGGTCCTGACGGAAAGCCGGTGGTCACGGGCGGCGGTTCTCGGTGGGCAGCTCGGCGCCGCCCGAGACGCGCCCGAGTTGGCCGCGGCAGCGGTCGCCCGTCGAGACCCCGCGCAGGCAATGCTGCGGTCGCCTGCCTCGCCAGAGAATGCAGTGGCGTTCTCCCCGGACGGCACCATGATCGCATCTGGAGGGGATGACCGGACGGTCCGACTGTGGGACACCGCCACCGGCCAACAGATCCGCACCCTGACCGGGCACACCGGCCGGGTGTGGTCGGTGGGATTCTCCCCGGACGGCACCATGATCGCCTCCGGGTCGAGCGATCACAAGATCCGGCTGTGGGACACCGCCACCGGCGGGGAGATGCGCACCCTGACCGGGCACACCGGCCGGGTCCGGTCGGTGGGATTCTCCCCGGACGGCACCATGATCGCCTCCGGATCGGACGACGGCAGGGTCCGACTGTGGGACACCACCGGCCAGCAGATCGCGGAGATGACCGGCCACGGCAGCCCGGTGTGGTCGGTGTCGTTCTCCCCGAACGACACCATGCTCGCCTCCGGAGGAGACGACCGCACAGTCCGACTGTGGGACACCGCCACCGGCGGGGAGTTGCGCACCCTGATCGGCATCGGCAGCCCGGTGTGGTCGGTGGCATTTTCCCCGGACGGCACCATGATCGCATCTGGATCGGACGACGGCAAGGTCCGACTGTGGAACACCGCCACCGGCCAACTCCTACACACCCTGACCGGCCTCACCAACCCGAAGGTGGTGGGCAGCATATGGGACGACACCGAGCCTGACGGCCAGCGCTTTGCCCCCACCGCCCGCACCAAACCGGTGCGGGCGGTGGGGTTCTCCCCGGATGGCACCATGATCGCCTCCGGATCGGACGACCACATGGTCCGACTGTGGAACACCGCCACCGGCCAACAGATCCGCACCCTTACTGGTCACACCAGCCCGGTGTGGTCGGTGGCATTCTCCCCGGACGGCACCATGATCGCCTCCGGATCGGACGACCACACGGTCCGACTGTGGGACACCACCGCCAACCAACAGATCCGCATCCTGACCGGCCACAGCGACCGGGTGTGGTCGGTGGGATTCTCCCCGGACGGCACCATGATCACCACCGGGTCGGGCGATCGCGCGGTCCGGCTCTGTGACACCACCACCGGCGACCAGACCGCGCTTATGATCGCCCCCACCAAACGGGTGTGGTCAATGGCATTCTCCCCGGACGGCACCATGATCATATCCGGGGGAGACGACGGCAAGATCCGACTGTGGGACACCGCCACCGGCCACCAGATCCGGACCCTGCCCGGCCAAGCCAGCCGGGTGTGGTCGGTGCGGTTCTCCCCGGACGGCACCATGATTGCCTCCGGGTCGAGTGATCACAAGGTCCGGCTGTGGGGCACCGCCACCAACCAGCAGATCGCGGAGATGACCGGCCACACCGACCGGGTGTGGTCGGTGCGCTTCTCTCCGGACGGCACCATGATCGCTTCCGGATCGGACGACCACACGGTCAGGCTCTGGAACACCGCCACCGGCCAACAGATCCGCATCCTGCCTGGTCACACCAGCCCGGTGTGGTCGGTGGCATTCTCCCCGGACGGCACCATGATCGCCTCCGGGGGAGACGACCGCACGGTCAGGCTCTGGAACACCACCACCGGCCAACAGATCCGCACCCTTACTGGTCACACCAGCCCGGTGTGGTCGGTGGCATTCTCCCCGGACGGCACTATGATCGCCTCCGGATCGAGCGATCGCACGGTCCGGCTGTCGGACACCACCACCGGCGCCGAACTGCGCACCCTCACCGGCCACACCAGCACGGTGCGGTCGGTGGAATTTTCCCCCGACGGCACCATGATCGCATCTGGGTCGGACGACGCCACGGTCCGGCTGTGGGACACCGCCACCGGCCGCTCGATCGCGACTTTGATCGGCGTTCGGGACGGGTGGGCGCTCCTACGTCCGGACGGTTCGTACAAGCTCGTCGGTGAACCGGACGGCTCTTTCTGGTGGGTGATCGGGAACGTCCGCTTCGAGCCCGGCGAGCTGGACGGCTACGACCCGACCGTCCGGCGGCTCTCGGAAGACACACCGCTACCCCTACCCCCCGTCCCGCCCCGGGCGCGGTTGACCTGACGTTCGCTTGCGCCTCTGGCCTTCCCTCGAACGGCCGGCGACGAACGCCGGTGACGACGGGATCGGCCCGGTCTCCCGCAGCGATCGTCAGACGCGGATCACGCTCAGGCCCGGCACGTCCGCGTAGTCATCATCCTGACTGACCACCGGAACGTCGAGGGCGAGCGCAGTGGCGGCGATCCACGCGTCGTTCACCGTCATCCGCCGGCCGGAGTCACGCAACGCAACCCGCAAGCGCGCCCACGCCTGGGCCACACCATCGTCGATCGGCACCGGGTCAAGGTCCAACGCCTCCTGCAGCGTGGTGAGCCTCCGGTCACACGCAGCCAGATTCCGAGCGGCCAGCGAGCCCGGCCGCGGTCACAGCGGCGGCAGATCGTCCGTGGTGTCCGCGGCCAGCTCGTCGAGGTCGGCCCGGAGTTCGGGATCGGCCTGTCGGGACAGGAACCGGCGCACGAACTCCTCGCGGCTGATGAACCGGGGACGGCGGCCCACGGCGGCGAGCCGGGCGACAGGCCGACCGTCAACGGTGATGAGCAGCTCCTCACCGGCCGGATCCGATACGGAGGGTGATCGGACGGCTAGTTGCCAAGTGCGTTGGGGGCGTACCTACGCCACCATGCGACAAGCGCAGCAGCCGGCTACAACCGGCCGGCCGTGCTGGCTGAAGATCAATGGATGCGGAATACGGGATGAGGGATGCGGCGCTTGATCAGGTTGCGACCACGCTGTGGTCGGACCAACCTCGGCGTACCGCGTCCGACCTGGCGATCCTATGCTTCCTCAGTGCCTGTATCGCGCAAGCGGAAGAAAACCCGCACGTCCAAGGCCTCGGCCCGCAACTCCAAGGCCTCGACCCGGCCAATCAAGCCGACGATCCGGTCCGATTCGGACGACCAGTCCCAGGATGAGCTCACAAAGGCCTTGGCCGGTCTTGTCACCTACCGACGTCACGTGGACGCGCGTAAGGCGGCCCTTGCCGCATCGGCGGCCGACGCTCTCGTCGCCGAACTCGTCGCGTTCACACCGAGCCAACCCGATTCCGAGCTTGAAGATGACCTGTGCCGCCGACTCGGGGCGCGGCTGCGGGAGTTCGAAGACGAACCGATCGACGACCATGTGGACCCCGACCGACTCGCCGGGGCCGTCGTCACCGCAGCCGCCGCAGCCGTCCGCTCGGCACTGGACGCGACACTGGAGACGTTGACAACCGAGCCCGACTGCGAGCCCGACGGTGAGGAGCCCGACGGCTGGCGAGCACCGTGGCGGGTACTGACCACCGTGGCCCGCATCCTCCCCTTCCCGCTGAGCGCGACCACCGCCAACGCGATCGGAGACCTGCGCGATCATCCAGGCGGGCACGTACTGCCCACGACCCCCGGCGGCCCGACAATGACCGGGCAGGTCCTGTGGACACGCGACGCCTACGGCAGCCGCTTCGGCGTCACCACCGCGTTCACGACACTCAACGGGCCAGACCGCTGGTATCTGTGGGACATCGACGCCTGCGGATACCAGGCGTTCACCGTCCACAGCGCCTACTACGCCACAGCCGAGCAGGCGCTGGCAGCGTGGCGGGCCGGGGTTGGCGTTCTCGCTGCCGGCGAGACGGCCCTCACCGCGGTCGACGATCCTTGGTTGCTGGCCGACCTGCTGCCCACCGAGGAAGGATTGTTCCGGGCAGACGGAGAGAACGCGGACCAGCCCGCCGAGTACCACCGGAGCAGACGCCTCGCCGAAGCGGCGATCAAAAGCTTCGGAGCGCGTCAGGCCGCGCCGCACACAGACCTCGACGCCGCCGGCGCAGCCGCAGAGTTCACCGCCTGGCTGCGGGCACACCGAGCCGCCCAGCCACAAGCCGACCAGCCACAGCCGGCCGAGCTGGAAGAACTGATCACGGAACTGGTGGATTCCTGGCATATCGACGGCCCAACCGCCCTGTACGGCACCTGCTCGCCGCACCGGGTCGCCCTGACCGTCCTGCATCTGCGCAACTACTACCAGGACGACTTCGCCGCCCAGCTCGTCGCCCTGCTCCCCGAGTGGGCCTGCTGGCTCGCCGAGCGCAACAGGACCGCATCCGAGTTGGCCGAACGCTGCCGACCATACGCTCTGGGCGAGACACACCCCGACGTTGGCAGCGACGACTCCAGGCCGGACTATCGCGCCCGCGTGACCGAGTAGCCCGCCGCGCAGCGGGAGGGTCGGCAACACGGCTTCAGACCCCTGGCACTTCAGATCTTGATGAGAGTAACCCGCCGGCCACAGAGCACCATGAGATCGTCAGGGTCCGACGTGAGCACGGTGACGGGGCTGGGGCCGGCGAGCGCGGTGGCGCAGAGCATGGCGTCGATCGCGTGTTTGTGACCATGCAGACCCGCATCGCCCAGGAGAGCCGCCGCCTGGCGGGCAATGTCCTCGGTGACGGGCTCGACGACGATGCGGGACAGGGTCCATTCCAGCGCCGGACGCCTGATGTGCGGGTGTACCACCTCGACCAGCGTCGCCGCACTGGCGATCACACGCATGTCGTCGGCGCGGGCGAGTGCGAGCCAGGCGGTGACCTCCCGGTCGCGCTGTACCGCTTTGGCGAGTCCTTCACCGTCCAGAACCAGGGTGCCGCCCGGCGCCGCGGGCGCGCGGATCATGCCGCGCTCGAGCCGGCGATGCCCTGCTGCTCGCGGGCGCGCAGCAGGGCATCGCGCCTGGCCTGAATCTCCTCATCGGTGATCGGTCCGTGTTCGGCCTCCGCGACCGCGATCAGGTCGTTGAGGTTGTCGCGTTCGATCTGGCGCGCGACGGCCGCGGCGACGTATGCGGACAGGCCCGAGGGACCGCCGCGGGCGCGAGCCGCCTCGGCGACGTCCCGAGGCATTGTGATCGAGTACTTCTGGGTAGGCTCGCTCATACTCCTTATGCTACCTCGGGTACTCCCGCTGGATGGTTGACCGCACGACCGGGGCGGGCGCGTATCGTGACATTCTTTACCCATGGTTGACGGGGGCAGGGTCACCGACACAGGGGTAACCGACACGGCGGCGTCCGATGACGGCGGTCACTACGACTTCTTCGTCAGTTACACCGGCGCGGACGCCGCCTGGGCGGAGTGGATCGCGTGGCAGCTTGAGGCCCGGGTGCGGTTCGGCGAACGGTCCGGCGAGCGGTCCGCGCGGGTGTTCGTGCAGGCGTGGGACCTCGTCCCGGGCACGAACTGGGCGACCAGCATGCAGCTCGCGCTGCCGGTCTCGGCCCGGGTGGTGCCTGTCCTGTCCCCCACCTATCTGGCTGAATCCCGGTACGGCAACGCCGAGTGGCTGGCGATCTGGCCGGAGGACCCCGAGGGGCTCAAACGCCGGATCGTGCCGGTCCGGGTCGCGGACTGCCGGCCCGATGGCCTGCTGCGGTCGATCACCTATATCGATCTGGTCGGCCGCGACGAGACGGCCGCCGCCGACAGGCTGTTGGCGGGGATCACCGGCTCCGTCGAAGGTCGGGCGAAGCCCGCTGTCGCCCCGCAGTTCCCCGGCCCGGACGGTCGCGCGGTGCGTGGTGCCGACCAACCGAATTTCCCCGGAGCTGCCAGTGCGGTCACCGCCGCGGGCAGGACAGCCGCGGGCAGGCCGGACAAGGCCACGGAGCCGGCCGTCACGGTGCTGCACATCTCCGACATCCAGTTCGGGGCGCACCACGTGTTCGGCCGGGCCGGACTCACCGAGGCCGACCGCGCCCACTCGTCCCTGTTCGCCCGGTTGCACGACGATCTGCGAGGCCGAGCCGACACCGAGGGGCTGCGACCGGACCTCGTCGTGGTCACCGGTGACCTGGCCGAGACCGGCGACGAGAACGAGTTCGACCAGGTATACGACTTCCTCGTCGCACTGGCGGAACGCCTGGAACTCGACCGGAACCGGTTCGTGGTCATCCCTGGCAACCACGACGTCAACCGGCTGCTCTGCCAGTCCTACTTTCTGCGTGAGCAGGCCTTCAAGCGGAATCCCCAGCCGCCGTACTGGCCGAAGTGGGAATGCTTCGACGCCCTGCTGCGGCGGTTCTATGGTATCGACGCCGCGATCGGCTTCGGTGTCGGCGCGGAATGGTCGCTGGTCGAGATCCCCGACCGCAAAGTCGTCGTGGCCGGGCTGAACTCGACGATGGCCGAAACGCACGAGGAGCACTACGGCTGGCTCGGGGAACACCAGCTCCGTACCGTCACCGAGGCGCTGGCCGGCTACGAGCGGGACGGCTGGCTACGGATCGGCGCCGTGCACCACAACCCCATCCGGGGCGCCACCTCCGATGACGAGAACCTGCGCGACGTCGACGATCTGGACCGTATCCTCGGCCCGCACCTGAACCTGCTGTTGCACGGCCATACCCACGACGGCCGGGCCAGCTGGCTGCCGTCCGGGCTGCCGGTCACATCCACGGGCAGCGCCGCGGTCGACACACCCGCCCGTCCGGCTGCGGTGCCCAACCAGTACCAGCTGCTCCGCATCGACCGAGACGGGTTCACCCGCTACGCCCGCCGCTACGAGCCCGACCAGAAACGTTGGACCGGTGACCTGCGGGTCGACCCGGCCGGCAGCTCGTGGTCGGTGCGCACACCGCATGCGTTCCGGTCGGTGCAGGCGGCGTTTCCGTCCCCGGCCGGGGACGACGACGAGGAGGGTGAACCAGGCCGGCGCCCGCGCGAACCGTATGGCCGGGGTATGGACGGCGACGGCCTTCCTGACGGGTTGTCCGGGGCGCCGCGGCGGCGGCAACCGGACACGCTGGACGAAATCGCCGAGGTGGCCCGGCTGCACCACCCGGACGCGACGGTCACGCGGATCGAGGCGTCCGGCGGACTGCCCGCCCGCCTGGATATGTGGTGTGCCAAGGGCGGCACCGTGGAGTACGGGCTCGTCGGCCTGATCGACGGCGAAGCGGACGACGCCACGGTTGACGAGTTCGCCACAACGGTCCAGGCCAGGTATCCGCCGCACCGCCGCAATCTGGTCACCGAGCTCGTCTACACCGGGGGAACACCGGCCACCCCCGAGCTGGTCGCCCACGCCGCGCGGAACGGTATGCGGCTGTTGAGCATGCTCGAATACCAGGGCGTCCTGGACCTGCGCGGCTACGTCGACCGCCAGACCGCCCGGCTTGACGCCGACCCGGACTACCCACCCGAGCTGTATGTGCCGCAGCGCATCCGGCGGATCGACCGCACCACCGTCACCGCCCCCGCCCTCCAACAGATCGTCGAGTGGTTGACCACGGATGAGGCCCGGTTCATCCTTGTGCTCGGCGATTCCGGCCACGGCAAGACCTTTCTGACGCACGAGCTTGCCCTGGCGTTACCCCGCCGCTTGCCGCATGTGGACCCGATGCTGATCGAGCTGCGGCAGCTGGAGAAGTCCCTCGAGCTCGACCGGCTCGTCGTCCAGCATCTGGTGGACTCCGAGGTCCGCCGGCCGGACCTGGACGCCTTCCGTTACATGCTGGCTCAGGGCCACCTCGTGTTGATCTTCGATGGTTTCGACGAGCTCGCGGCCCGGGTCACCTACGAGCGCGCGGTCGCGCACCTGGACACGCTGCTGGCCGCCCTCGACAATCGGGCGAAGATCGTCGTGACGAGCCGAGCCGAGTTCTTCCTCACCGACGACGAGGTGTTGAAGAAGACCGGGGAGAAGGTCGAGCAGACGTTCGGCCGGTTCATCGTCCGGCTGGCGGAGTTCACCCCCGACCAGATCCATGACTTTCTGGTCGGACGCTTCACCCGCACGCTGTCGGTGGAGTTTCCCGACGCCGATGCCTGCCGCGTGGAAGCACAACAACGGGCAACAGCCCGCCTCGAGCTGATCCGGGAAGTGCGGGACCTCCCCGACC
>NZ_CAUVXP010000042.1:0-8693 GCF_963555955.1 Protofrankia sp. Cas3 | reverse complement strand
GATGCGTGATCCGCGTGGTCTGAGTCCGGCTGAGGCCGCGCATCTGCTTGGTTCGGGTACGGCGTTGCGCCGGGATGCCGAGGGCCGGTTCTCCTTCATTCACTGGTCGGTGATGGAGTATCTGGTCGCGGCCGAAGCGGCCCGTTGGCTCGCCGCAACGGCCGGTCAGGCCGGTCAGGCCGGTCAGGCCGGTGATCTGCTCGCGGCGCAGAGCATGTCGGAGCTGATGGCCGACTTCTTCGCCGATCTGGCCGGCCGGGACGCGGCGGCTCGGTGGGCGCAGGACACCGTCGACGACGCGGACTCGCCCGGGGTGGCGAAGGCGAACGCGGTGGTGGTGGCGCGGCGGCTGGGCGTCGGGCTGCGGACGGGGGCGAAGCTGGCCGGCGCCGATCTCGCCGGCCATGATCTTTCCGGTCGGGATCTGCGGGGTGCTGATCTGCGGGAGGCGAACCTGACCGATGCTCGGCTCGACCGTGCCGATCTGCACGGCGCTGATCTGCGCGACGCGGTGCTCACGGGTGCCTCACTGGCGGCGACCGCGCTCGACGGCGCGGACCTGTCCGGGACGAAACTGACCGGCGCGACGGTCCGCGACGTCAGCGCAGACGGGCTGATCGCCCGCAGCGCCGATCTCGACGACATCCAGCTCATCGGCGGGACGCTGCGAGCGCCCGACCTGACCGGCGCGTCCCTGCGGGGCGCGCGGGTGACCGGTGCCGGGTTCGCCGGGGTGGACCTGACCGGCGCGGATCTTACGGGTGCCCGTTTCATCGACACGGACCTGACCGGCGCGGTGCTGACGGGTAGCCGATGGTCGCGGGCGGCGATTCTCGGTGGCCAGCTCGGTTCGGTCCGGGAGGCGCCGGAGCTGGCCGTGGCGGCGGTCGCCGGGCGGGATTCCGCGCAGGTGATGCTGCGGTCGGCGGCCTCACCGCAGTACGCGGTGGGGTTCTCCCCGGACGGCACCATGATCGCCTCGGGGGGTGGGGATGGCTCGGTGTGGCTGTGGGATACCGCGACCGGCCGTGAACTGCGCACCCTGACCGGCCACACCGGCCGGGTGTTGTCGGTGGGGTTCTCCCCGGACGGCACCATGATCGCCTCCGGGGGTGACGATGGCTGGGTGCGGCTGTGGGATACCGCGACCGGCCGACAGCTGCGCTCCCTGACCGGCCACACCGACCGGGTGTTGTCGGTGGGGTTCTCCCCGGACGGCACCATGATCGTCTCGGGGGGTGTTGATAGCTCGGTGCGGCTGTGGGACACCGCGACCAGCCGTAAACTACGCACCCTGACCGGCCACACCGGCTCGGTGTTGTCGGTGGGGTTCTCCCCGGACGCCACCATGATCGCCTCTGGGGGTGGGGATGGCTCGGTGCGGCTGTGGGATACCGCGACCGGCCGTGAACTGCGTTCCCTGACCGGCCACACCGACCGGGTGTGGTCGGTGGGGTTCTCCCCGGACGCCACCATGATCGCCTCTGGGGGTGAGGATGGCTCGGTGCGGCTGCGGGACACCGCGACCGGCCGTGAACTGCGCATCCTGACCGGCCACACCGGCTCGGTGTGGTCGGTGGGGTTCTCCCCGGACGCCACCATGATCGCCTCTGGGGGTGGTGATGGCTCGGTGCGGCTGTGGGATACCGCGACCGGCCGTGAACTGCGTTCCCTGACCGGCCACACCGACTGGGTGTTGTCGGTGGGGTTCTCCCCGGACGCCACCATGATCACCTCGGGGGGTGGGGATACCTCGGTGCGGCTGTGGGACACCGCGACCGGCCGTGAACTGCGCACCCTGACCGCCCCCACCGGCCGGGTGTGGTCGGTGGGGTTCTCCCCGGACGCCACCATGATCGCCTCTGGGGGTGAGGATCGCTCGGTGCGGCTGTGGGACACCGCGACCGGCCGCGAACTGCGTTCCCTGACCGGCCACACCGACCGGGTGTTGTCGGTGGGGTTCTCCCCGGACGGCACCATGATCGCCTCGGGGGGTGTTGATAGCTCGGTGCGGCTGTGGGATACCGCGACCGGCCGCGAACTACGTTCCCTGACCGGCCACACCGACTGGGTGTGGTCGGTGGGGTTCTCCCCGGACGCCACCATGATCGCCTCGGGGGGTGAGGATGGCTCGGTGCGGCTGTGGGATACCGCGACCGGCCGACAGCTGCGTTCCCTGACCGGCCACACCGACCGGGTGTGGTCGGTGGGGTTCTCCCCGGACGCCACCATGATCGCTTCCGGAGGTGAGGATCGCTCGGTGCGGCTGTGGGACACCGCGACCGGCCGACAGCTGCGTTCCCTGACCGGCCACACCGACTGGGTGTTGTCGGTGGGGTTCTCCCCGGACGCCACCATGATCGCTTCCGGGGGTGAGGATCGCTCGGTGCGGCTGTGGGACACCGCGACCGGCCGTGAACTGCGCACCCTGACCGGCCGCACCAGACCGGTGCGGTCGGTGGGGTTCTCCCCGGACGGCACCATGATCGTTTCCGGGGGTGACGATAGGTCGGTGCGGCTGTGGGACACCGCGACCGGCCGTGAACTACGCACCCTGACCGGCCACACCGGCCGGGTGCGGTCGGTGGGGTTCTCCCCGGACGCCACCATGATCGCCTCCGGGGGTGCGGATGGCTCGGTGCGGTTGTGGGAGACGACCACTGGCCGGCGGATCGCAACTATGATCGGGGGCCGAGGAGGGTGGGCGGTGCTCCTTCCGGACGGTTCGTACAAGCTGATCGGCGAACCGGACGACTCCTTCTGGTTTATGATCAAGAATGTCCGTTTCGAGCCTGGCGAGCTGGACGGCTACGACCCGACCATCCGGCGCATCCCGGCGGACGCGCCGCTGGCCCTACCCGCCGGCTGGCACTCCGTCACACCCCGGGTAGCCCCGCCCGGCCCGCGTCCCGCGCCCAAGGGCGGCCTCTTCCGCCGCCGCTGACTGCACGACCGCGCAACTCTGCCGGCAGGCCCAGCCCGTCAGGCGCGACTGAGGATGACGACGCTGCGTGGGCCGACCATCGTGTCGGAGCAGTGGCGTACAGTCAGAAAACTATGACGAAAGATCAGCCATGTCACGCCTTCGGCGATGAATCCTGCCGTAGCGGGATATACCGGCTGGCCATAGTACAGGTTGCCATCGCCGATCTCGCCAAGGCTCGTACGTTGCTACGCGCCGAGTTGCTCAGCGGACAGCGCAGCATCCACTTCACGGACGAAAAGGACGCCCGGCGTCGTCGACTGCTCGCCCTGTTCGGCCAGACGAGTAAAAAAATAGATCATTACTCCGCATGTCTGGCGGACTTTACGAATGCCGATGCTGCTCGCGCCCACCTTCTTCACATGATCGCCGTTGATCTGGTCAGGACGGGCATCACCCGGCTCGTGCTGGAAAGCCGAGAAGGCCGTGACCACCACGATCGATCGACCTTACGCGCCGCGCTCGGTCCGAAACCCCCACTGACCTACGAGCACATGCGCAAACACGAAGAGCCTCTGCTGTGGCTCGCCGATGGGTTCGCGTGGGCCGAAGGGAAAGGAGGGATCTGGACCGTGTGGGCGCGGTCAGCCGCGGTGCCCTGCGCTGGGCCCGGATAACGCAAACCCCGGCCGCTCCTCGTCCGGGGAGGGACCGGGGTTACTTCCTCAGCTACTGCCTCGGCGCTTCAAGTATGCACGGCGAAACGCGGTCGCGCAACGCGACACCGACCCTGCCCGCCGGCGGGCCACCCTGCCCGGTCAGGAGCGGCTGAGGATGACGACGCTGCGTGGGCCGACGTCGATGGTGGGGCCGGCCGGGCCGGCAGGAGCCGATCGTGGCGGGTCGGGGGTGGTGGTGTCCAGCACGAGCCCCCAGCCCACGCCGGGGAGGGTGAAGGTCACCGGTTCCCAGTAGGCGTTGAAGGCCAGCAGCAACTCACCGGCCTCAGCCCCGCCATCGTCGCCGGAATTGTGGCCAGGACCGCTACCGCCGCGCAGGTGGGCGGCGAGTGCGTGGGCGAACGTGGCCTTCCAGTCGCCGTCGGTCATGGGCTGCCCGTCCGGGCGCAGCCAGGTCTGCACAACGCCACCGCCGGCCGCAGGCGAGACGCTGGTCGGGAATCGGCGGGCACGCAGCACCGGGTGCTCGCGGCGTAGCCGGATCAGACCGGCGGTAAAGGCGATGAGATCGGCGCGGTCCGGGTGGTCCGGGTGGTCCGGGTGGTCGGCGTTGCCAGCTGCGGCGGCCCAGTCCATCCAGGAGATGTCGTTGTCCTGGCAGTAGGCGTTGTTGTTGCCATGCTGGCTGCGGCCGAGTTCGTCGCCGTGAGAGAGCATCGGTACGCCCTCGCTGACCAGGAGGGTGGTAAGCAGGTTGCGTTGCTGGCGGGCGCGCAACGCCAGCACGGCCGGGTCATCGGTGTCGCCCTCTGCGCCGCAGTTCCAGGACCTGTTGTCGTCGGTGCCGTCCCGGTTCCCCTCGCCGTTGGCCTCGTTGTGCTTGGCGTCATACGACGTCAGGTCACGCAGTGTGAAACCATCGTGGCAAGTGATGAAGTTGATGCTCGCCACCGGGCCGCGGGTCGGGTACAGGTCGGAGCTGCCGGCCAGCCTCGTGGCCAGCGCCGGAACCTTGCCATCCAGACCCCGCCAGAAGTCGCGGACGTCGTCACGGTAGCGGCCGTTCCATTCCGACCAGCCGGCCGGGAAACGGCCGAGGTCATAGCCGTCGACGCCGGTATCCCACGGCTCGGCGACCAGTTTCACCGCGGATAGCACCGGGTCCTGCGCGATCGCGTCGAGGAAGGCGGAGTACACATCCCACCCGGCGTCCTCGTCGCGGGCCAGCGACGCGGCAAGGTCGAAACGGAAACCGTCGACGCCCATCGCCACCACCCAGTACCGCAATGCGTCGAGTACCAGGCGCAGCGCCGCTGGATGCGCGAGATCGAGGGTGTTACCGGTGCCGGTGGTGTCATAGTAGAAGCGCTGCTGCCCGGGGACGAGCCGATAGTAGGCGGCGTTGTCCAGACCGCGGTAGCACAGCGTCGGGCCGTTCTCGTTGCCCTCGGCGGTGTGGTTGAACACGACGTCCAGCAGCACTTCGAGCCCGGCGGCGTGCAGCGCCTCGACCATGGTCCGGAACTCGTCGACCTGCCCGCCGGGGACCGACGTCGCCGCGTATTCGCCGTGCGGGGCGAAATAGCTGATCGAGTCGTATCCCCAGTAGTTGCGCAGGCCCTTGTCGAGTAGGACGCCGGAGTGCAGGAAATGGTGCACCGGCATCAGCTCGACGGTCGTCACACCCAACCGGAGCAGATGGTCGACGGCCGCGGGTGAGCCGAGACCGGCATAGGTGCCGCGCAGCGGCGCCGGCACATCCGGAGCCAACTGGGTGAAACCCTTGACGTGGGTTTCGTAGATGACGGTCTCCGACCACGGCACCCGGCCCGGCCCCGGGGCGGGCGGCTGCGCGGGCGCCACCACCACCGACCGGGGTACGCAGCCGGCCGAGTCGGCGTCGTTGCGGCGGTCCGGCTCACCGGGGATGTGCCCGAGCACCGCCGGCCCCCATCGCACCGTTCCCGTGACAGCGCGGGCGTAGGGGTCCAACAACAGTTTCGCCGGGTTGCACCGCAGCCCGGCGGCGGGATCCCACGGGCCGGACACCCGGAACCCGTAGTGGTCCCCAGCTCGCACGCCGGGCACATGGCCGCGCCAGGTGCCCGAATCGTCCTGCTCAAGGGGCACCCGCGTCTCGCCGCCGCCGCCATTGCTTTTGCCGCTGCCGTCGTCATCATCGAAAAGGCAAAAGTCGACCGCGTCGGCGACGGCGGACAACACGCCGACATCAGCGCCGTCCGCGCGCAGGTGGACCCCAAGCGCGGACGTGGCGACCTTCCCGCCAGTCGTCGCGCCTGCCGATGGGCCGAGGGAGCTGTACGTCATGGCCGTATTATCCTTACCCTTGGTAACGATCACATTAACATGCTCTGTCTCAGAGCGACCGGCGACCGGCGACCGGGGGCGCGGCGTCGCGGGACTGTTGCCGGGCGCTCTTTGGGAACGATGTGAATCTGGTGTTGTGGTAGGAGCATCAGATTCACATCGTTAAGAGCGCCCGGCAACAGGGGCGTAGATCATGGAACGCGGCGCCCATAGCAACCCGCTCAACGCCTGCGGGCAAGCATCACCTTCGACCGTGCTTACGTTTTTTTCGAATACGGTCGGGCCTTGCCAGGTTCGCGTGCGGCCTGGCGGACGTGGAGGCGCCGTCAAGGGCTCGCCTGGTGGGCCGGGGACGGCTCCCCCGACGGAACTCTACGGCGTCCTGGGTGACGTGGTGGCAGCGCTGGCCCAGGGCCTGGCCGTGTCGATCGCGCCGCACAACACGATGTTGACGACGCAGGAGGCTGCCGACCTGCTCAACATCTCCAGGCCGACACTGGTACGCCTGTTGACCGAAGGTGAGGTTTCGTACACCATGCGGGGACGCTACCGTCGGGTCATGCTCCACGACATCCTTGATTACCGTGAACGCACTCGCCGCGAACGCAGGCACGTGTTGGACCAGATGGCCTCCGATGCCGAGGACGACAACCTGTATGACGTAACCGCTGTCCCAGCCCGCACAAGGTGAGACACAGTCGCCGTGGTATTCCCCGCCATCCTCGAACGCGCAGGCGTGCCGCGATTTGCGGCCGAGATGCGACGACATCTTCGCTAATCGAAACTGGTCAGGTGCCGGTGACCAGGCCGCGGGCACGGGCCTGGGTGAGCCAGCCCGGGTACTCGTACATCAGCAGGTCGAAGAGCTGGTCATCGCCGATCGCCGTCGGGTCGGCAAGCGAGAAGAAGTTCGCGTTGTCCAGGAACCGTCCGGCCATCTCATCCAGTTCCTCCAGGAAGCTGAAGTTGCTCTCAAGCAGGCGGTCGACAAGGCCACCGAGACCGCTTCGCTTCGGCATCGCCGTGGCACCGGCACTGACATTTCGGCTGGTCTTCCCGATCGCCATGAACTGCCAGAAGATCGGTTCGTAGGACGCCCAGGCGATCTGGTCACGGGCGGCTCCCTTGTCGGTGGCCTGGCCGTCCGTCACGAACATCACGTACACGGGCAGCTGGTCGGGACAAGGCCGGGACCGCTGCCGCCCGCGCGAATCGGGAAAGTAGTGCCGCCGGACCACCTGCATGGCCTTTGCGTAGTTGGTGGCGCCCTCAAGGTTGCGGTGGCGCCTGAGCCCGGCTACCCAGCCCTGGTAGTTACGCAGATCGAGCGGACCCTCGTCGTGGCCACTGCGGCCGAAGGTGAAGACATCACAGGAACCGTCATCATCGAACTGCACGGCGAGCGCCAGAATGCGCTCGCAGAGCTGCTGCACCTTACCCTTGTCGTACAGCCCACTCATTGACAGCGAAATGTCCAGACAGAGCGCAACCCGGGCACGGTGCTCGGACATTCCCTTCTTCTGCAGGGAAACCCCGGCGCGCTTGACCAGGTCGACCATGGCCGGTGAAGCCCCGGCGAGTTGCTTTTCCAGCCGGACGGCCTTCGCCAGGGAGACGGGATTCGGCTGGGGCACAGAGCTCGGCGGCACCGGAAACGCTGGTACTGGCCTTGGAGCTGGCGCTGGAGTTGGAGCCGGAACTGGAGTTGGAGCTGATGGTTTGGCCGAGGCGGGCGGCTCATCCACGGTGATGCCGTAGTCCGTGGCGAGCCCGGCCAGGCCCGAGGTCCAACCCTGGCCCACCCCGCGGAACTTCCACTGGCCGGACCGCCGGTAGAGCTCACCCAGGACGAACGCCGTCTCGGCGCCCGCGTCGGTGACCTCGAACCGGACGATCTCCGAACCGGGTGCGGGTGTCGCGCCGGCTCCGGGCGCCTCATGGACCCGGACATGCAGACCGCGCACCGCGCCGACCGGCTGGCCGTCGGTCGACACGGCGACGACAACGGTTGAGATCTCCGGTGGTAGCCGGGCCAGGTCGACGGTGACCGTCTCCTGCCGCCCGGACCGCGCCGCAAGAGTCACAGCACCCTCGACCGAGCGCGGCTGGTTGTAGAAGACGAAGTCTGCGTCGCTGCGGACGCGGCCGGAAGCCGTGAGCAGCAGTGCGCTGGCGTCCAATGCCGGCCCGGCGGCGGAGTCGAGCACGACACAGACTCGCCCGACCCGCGGCGAGAGCACCACGTTCCCGCCTTTGGGCAGAACCACAGTCATGCCAAGAGAGTGTATTTCCCCCGACCTGCGCCACGCTCGGACGCACCGCCAGCAGGATTCACGGCGAGGTTCACGGCGAGGTTCACGGTAGGAGCCGGCTCAGGAGTACATCAGGGATCCCGGGGTGGTAAGCAGCTCGCCGGTCTCCAGCCACGTCTTCAGGCCCGACAGGATCATCGGCCAGCCGCCGTAGAGCTCCTCGTTCGCGCCCTCGCGCAACTGGTCGTGGGTGACGGTCAGGCGACACGAGTCGCCGATCGGTTCGATCTCCCAGGTGATTCTGGAGGTACCCTCACTCTTCACCTCGTCGCTCCAGAGCATGGTTGCGCTCTGGACGAGCCGGCGCGGCGGGTCGATCTCGAGGTTCTCCCCCTCGCCGAGCGGGCCGGGTGCGCCCGGAGCGCTCATCTCGTAGCGCGAGCCCGGTGTCCAGTCCGAGACGACCCTCGCGCCGAAGTTGTACTTGCTCCTGATCTCGGGATCGGTGAT
>NZ_CAUVXP010000041.1:0-36500 GCF_963555955.1 Protofrankia sp. Cas3 | reverse complement strand
TTGCGTTTAAGTGGTTTAACCTCCTGGTGTTACCCTGCGTGATAGTCGCTGGTAGTAGTGCTGCGTGTACTCGGCCAGGACGGCGCGCAGGTGCCGTTCACCGAAGATCGGTATCCGGTCGGTGACCTCTGTTCGGACCGTGCGTACGAATCGTTCTGCGTGGGCGTTCGCCCGGGGAGTTCGGGGTGGGATCTTGACCGCGGTGATACCGGTGTCGGCGAGGACCGCGTCGAAGGACGCGGTGAACTGCCCGGCGCGGTCGCGGACCAGGAACCGGAAGTCGGCCGCCCGGTCACCGGGGTCCATGAGGAGGTTCCGGATCTGTTGGGTGGTCCATGGCCCGTCCGGGTGCGCGGTGACTCCGAGGATGTGGACGTAGCGGGAGCCGACTTCCATGGCGAAGAAGCAATACAGACGGCGCAGCGTCACGGCGCAGTCCAGGTGGAAGAAGTCGACTGCCAGCCTCGTCGAGGCCCGCGTACGTAGGAACTGCCGCCACGTCGAGGCAGTCTGTCGTTGTGGTGCTGGGGGTAGCGCCAGGGTTTTCAGGACTCGGCGGATGGTGGACGCGCCGACCCGGTGGCCGAGTTCGAGAAGCTCACCCTGGATCCGCTGGTACCCCCATGACGTGTTCTCCGTCGCGAGCCGTTCGATCAGCATGGTGATCTCCGGGCTGACCGTGTTCGCGAGGACGTCGTGCAGGTCCCGTGCGATGCGCAGGCGTTCCTCATCGACCCGGCGGCGGGCCTCCCACTCTCGTTCCTGGGCGGCCTGCCGCCGCAGGTCACGGCGCGTCCGCACTGCGTAGCCGCGCAGGAACGCCGCGACTAGGGTGAGACTGCCGTCGGTGCCGGTGTCCAGCAAGTAGGCGCCCGGGTGCTCGTCGGGATAGGCACGACCGGCCAGGTCCGCCACGTGATAGCCGAGCCAGAGCATCGAGTTCACCAGCAGCACCACCATCGGCCAGCGCCGCCGCACCAGCAGCGTCACGGCCATGGCGGTGCCGAGCACGTAGGCCCTGGCACCCGAATGTGGGGTGGCGGCAGGCGGCAGGCGGCAGGCGGGACTGTCCGGCGGTGTGAGTGGCCGGGCCTGTGCCGCTGAGCGGATCTCGGCGGGATAGACGGACCGTGACTGACAGTATCGAGTCTTATGACCGACGCGCCGCCACACGAGGTGGGTGACTGCCCGGACGGCCTCGACTTCACCGTCGAGGTGGAGGCCGTACTCGTGGCCGGATGCGCCGTCGACGTCGTCACCGACTGGCGCAGCCCCGGCGACGGCTGGGACGACACCTGGGGAGTCTTCAGCGGTCTCGCCGGCTTCTACACCGGGACCTTCGCTACGATCGTCGCCTTGCACGCGAACCCATCGAGCTGACCTGGGAGCCACAGCGCGGCCTCCGGTGACCATCCCGGTCCGGGCGGACACCCCGGTCCGGGCGGACACCCCATCAGGTGGGCACGGGCAGCGGCGGCAGGCCGCCGCCCGTGAGCGCGTTGACGAACGAGGCCGTTCCGTGCCGGGACAGCCATTCCTCCGGCAGCCGGGACCGGCCGATCCCGCCGGTGTGGCTGTTGTGAAGCCAGACGTAGGCGATCAGCACGACCGTCACGTACACCATGACCAGGCTCGTCCGCGAGGCCGGTCGCCGTTGATCAGGGCGGCCGGGTCGGGCTGGTCGGCGCCCTGGCGGGCGCGCTGACCGGGACCGAGCAGGTGCCGGTCCATGACGGGGGCCGGGTGCTGGCCGACGTCTCGGTGGCGATCGCGGATCCGGATCCGGGACATCGCCACCCGGTCGCTCCTCGCCGCGCGAGGGCATGTCCGGAGATCGACGGCGTCCACGAGGTGCTGGATCACAGTGCGAACGCGTGCTAATTTGCCGATGATCTACGTGTAATTTCCATGGTCAAATATGTGTCAAATCCATGATCGGATATTCGTACGCTCCTACGTTCCACGTCTGCTCGACACGGAGCTGCGGGATGTCGTCGCCTCCCACCCCGCCGTCCTCGTCGTCGGCCCCCGGGCGGGTGGCAAGACGACCCCGACGCGGCGCTGCGCGGGCTCGAGGAGCCCGTCCTGATCGACGAGTGGCAGGTCGTGCCCGAGGTACTCGGCGCGGTGAAGCGGGCAGCCGGCGTGCCGACCCACAAGCTGCTCTACGACTCGACGGGCATCAGACGCGAAGCCGCCGTGGCCTACGACGACCTCATCGACCTGCTCCTCGAAGCCCGCGACGGCCAGGTCATCGCCATCGAGGTCAAGGCATCCGCGGTCCCCTCCCACACCGACGCACGACACCTGGAATGGCTTGCGGCGGAGATCGGTCCACGGTTCACCCTCGGACTCCTCGTACACACAGGCCCACGGGTCTTCCAACTCACAGAACGCATCCTCGCCGTCCCCGCCGCCGGCCTCTGGTCCTCCAGCTGAGGATGCCGGCGGCTGAGGTCAGCAGCCGCGTGGAGACCGGGCGGATGGCGATTTCAGGACCTTCTACCAAGATTGAACGGCTCTTATTGTGGTGTGTGGGCTGCGCCGTTTTACCGGACGATGAGCCCCGCGGCGCCGCGTCCCCTATTGCCGGTCGCTCTAACAAACATAGAAGCGCCCGCAGCCTGTCTGAGGACGTGGGTCAAAGGACATCCCCGTCGTCGGTGGGCCGTTTGAGGTGACGGTCCGGATCTTGCAGGGCGGTCAGGACGGGTCTGATCCCAAGGGAGTAGAAGCCGTACTCCAGCTGCTGGTACCAGGCGCGTTCGCTCTCGAGTTCTTTCGACACCGCGATGGGAACTCCGGTCTGCTGGTCGTCGGCAGACACCATGACCACGAACGATGTGCCCTTGTCCATGGGGTCGGACGGCTTGGTGATCACCGCGAATTCCCAGGTCCTCGCGCCCGGGACGTTCAACCCGGCGTCGAGACGTCGCAGGACGAAGGTCGGCTGTCTCAGCAGCACCGCGGACTGTGCCCGGATCGCCATCGCCCCCCGGGCAACGGTTCGCCAGGGCGGCTCCGGGCGCGTGTGGTGAAGGTCGGAGAACAACTGTTCCCGCAGCTCCGAGTAGCTGGCGGCCGTTGTGGCTAGCGCTCTTGTATCCTCGGCCAGCTGATGGCTCGTGTCACAGCTGGCGAAAAGACCACCCAGCGAGTCGAGCGAGCTCCGGATCCAGGGCTTGAGGATACGGTCAAGGGCGCCCAGCCGGTAGGCATCCTCGGCGGACTCGGCGACCAGCGTCGCGCCATTTACCAGAGCCTGGTATCTCTCCGCGAGGTCCATGGGTTCCTTCCCGGACGGGCAGCCGTCTCCAGCATCGCTTACAAAGCGTGTCGAAACCCAGGTGCTGTCCCAGTATCCCGTACCGGGTTGATGGAGGCAGTCAAACACCCCCGAGCTCGTCCGGTAGGAACACGCCGCCTGGACCATCACCACCAGCCTGCTGCGCACCGCCGCCGCCGCCCCCGCCCACCTCTCTCCTTCTATGGTGCTGTACCCTCCAACACCCCCTCCCTACTGATAACCGAGATTCGAGCGGACTTCCCTGGGGACGAGGTCAGCAGCACGCCGGGGTCGGCAGCCTCGCCCGACGTCCCCGTCAGCGGATCCATATCCAACGCGGCCTCCAGCGTGTCCGCCATCTGCCCCTTTCCTGTGGTGTCAGTTGAGCGGCATGACCCGCACGATCCGGATGGAGGTGCCGGAGGTGCCGACGGCAAGGAAGGCGACGCTGCCGTCGGTGTAGTCCTTGGCCTCGACGTAGGTGTGGTCCGGCACGGCGATCGTGAACTGGCCGCCCACGGCTTTGCCGGTGGTGGAGTCGTACACCTGGGCGGCGATCGAGGATCCGGACTGCCAGGTCAGGAGCATCCTGGCGGCGCCGTAAGCGACCAGGTGTGAGTGTTCGGTCTTGTCGGCGGTGAGGACCGTCTGGTCGGACGCGCCGGTGGAGAAGTGCTCCAGCCGCGCCTGGTTGCCGTTGCTCCAGGCAGTCCAGTAGCCCCGGGTACCGGCCAGCACGATGTTGCCGCCGAACAGGGTCCCGTCACAGACCCCAGGCGCGACGGTCTGGCCGGTGTCGGGGCGGGCGATGCGGCAGTTGTTGTCCGTGGCGCAGACCATTGCGAAGTGGCCGGTCCGGGCGTCCCAGGTGATGTGGGAGTCCCAGGCGTGGCTGCAGCCCCAGCCGAAACTGTCGTGTCCGGAGACCGGGGAGCCGGTGGTGGCGTTGACCACCTGCATCCGGTCACCCTCGTGGATGTCGACGCAGCTGCCGTTGGCCACGGTGATCGCCGCCTCGAAGTAGGCGGCGTAGTTGGTGCCGTCGTAGGCCAGGGTGCCGTGGTGGTTGTACCACCACACGAACAGGGCCCCGGGATCGTACCCGCCGAGGCTGCTGCTCAGGTTGGTGACCTGCCGCTCCCACAGCTGCCGGCCGGAGTTGTCGAAGCGGACCATCCACATGGACTTGGTCGGGCTGGAGGTCCCGCGGCACAGCGTCCCGCTGCCCAGCGGGCCGGGACGGGTCAGCAGGACCACCACACCGTCGGCATCGGCCTTGATGTCCTGCAGGTCGATTCCGTCCACGGGCGCGGGGGTACCGACCAACTGGTCACTGCAGTCGAGTTTGCCCAGGTGGGCCTTGGAGTCGGTGCCCAACCAGGCCAGCCACGACCCCCCGCCCGGCGCCGCGGCGATCGCGGCCGGCAACGGGTCGGTGTCGCCCTGCGGCGCGAAGCTGACCACCTGGGACCCCAGGCTGACCTCGGTGATCCTCGTCGTCGGCGAGGTGCCCGCCGTCCGCCCGCAGTCACCGGACGCCGGTACGGACGGGGTCGCGGTGTGCGAAGGCGTCGGGGTCCCCACCGGGGTGGCGGACGGCGACGACGACGGTGTGGGGGTCGCTGTCTTGGTCGCTGTCTTGGTAGGAGTGGGGGCCAGGGTCGGGGTGCAGGCGGTCACCGCGAGGACCGTCACAGCGAAGGTCCCCACGGCGGCCGCGGCGGTGATGCGCCGTCCGGACGTCGAAAGGCGCAGTCGGTGACGGATTCCGGAGGGCGGAGTCTGAGATGGCGAGGTTCTTTCCATGCCTGCTAGTCGTTTACCGTAATGTCCAGGTTGCTCCATGGTGTCCGTTTCACCCTGCGTGTTCCCTCGGTCGCGGGAGTGGCCGACACTCGGATCGCCTAGGGGCGTGCCGCCGGATCGGTCCTCTGGCCGTCGCGGATGGCCGAATGCGATCGGGTGGCAACCTTGCTGGCTGCCGGGGCGACTGAAGGCTCGGGGGGGAGGGGATCTGCGACATCAGGCCTGCGATCGCGGGCACGGTGGTGAAGGGTAGGCACGAGTGGTTCAGTGCGGTGTCCGGAAGCGAACGGCGCAGGTCGGTGGGTCGGTGCCCGAGGCCGGGGTGCCGCGACGACTGGGGAGCCGGGTAGTGCGGGGCCGCGGGCTGCTGCGGGGCGTGGCGGCCGTCTTGGTGATGGGCGTCGGGGCTGTGGTGACTTCGTGTACGATCGATCCGGGCAGCGCGTCGACGGTGACGGTCGCGGTGGACGGCTCGGGGCAGTACCGCACCGTGCAGGCTGCCATTGATGCGGTACCCGCCGACGGCGCGGCGCACACGATTATCGTCGCCAAGGGCACCTACCACGAGGTGGTGAGCGTGCCGGCCACCAAGGCCCGGTTGACCATCAAGGGCGCTACCGGCAACCCCGAGGACGTCGTCATCACCTTCGGGAACGCCTCGGGCACCGCCAAGCCCGGTGGCGGCACCTACGGTACCGAGGGCAGCGCCACAGCCACTTTCAAGGCGCCCGACCTGACCGTCACCGGGATCACGATCGCCAACTCGTTCAACCCGGCCGCCAACCCGTCGATCACGAACACGCAGGCCGTGGCTTTGGCCGCCGAGGGCGACCGGCAGGTGTACACCAACGACCGGATCATCAGCACCCAGGACACCCTGCTGGCGTGGTCGCCCTCGGCGACCGCGCAGACCCGGCAGTACTTCCGCAACGACATCGTCGCGGGCACCGTCGACTTCCTGTTCGGCAACGCGACCGCGGTCTTCGACCGGGTCAACCTCCAGATGACCGACCGCGGCGCCTCCTCCGGCGGCACTAACGGCGTCCTGACCGCGGCGAACACCGATGTGTCGAAGAAGTACGGGTTCCTGATCACCAACAGCACCGTCGACGCCGCCGGCGCGGTCGACACCGAGTACCTGGGCCGACCGTGGCACCCCACGCCGTCCGCCGTCGCTCAGGTGGTGATCCGCGACACCGTGCTGCCCGCCGCAATCAAGACGGCGAGCCCATGGACGGACATGTCCGGCTTCTCCTGGAAGTCGGCGCGGTTCGCCGAATACCACAACTCCGGCCCGGGAGCGACGGTGAACGCCAACCGGCCCCAGCTCACGGACACACAGGCCACCGCGTACACCGCGGCGAGTTACCTGGCCGGCACCGACGGCTGGAACCCGACCGGCGCAACCGCCGGCACCTCGACGGCCTCGCCCACGCCGACGTCCGCTTCCACCACGCCGACGTCCGGTTCGACCACCGGCGCCGGCGCGTCCCCGGCCGGGTCGGCGGCCACCGGCGACACCCGCACGGTCAGCCAGCCGGTCCTGCCCAAGATCTGCGCCACTGTGGCCTCAACCCTCACCCTGACCAGCCGCGCCGCCACCGCCGCCCAGGAGAGCGCTCCGCCGGACACCGCCAGGATCCAGAAGACCATCGACGGGTGCACCCAGACCGGCTCGGCGTCGGTGGGCGTCCGCCTGAGCTCGGCCGGCGGCTACGCAGACTTCCTGTCCGGGCCGTTGACGCTCCGCCGGGGCGTGGTCTTGGTGCTCGACAGCGGGGTCACCCTGTACGCCTCCCGCAACCCCGCCGACTACCAGGTCAGCGGTAAGCCGACGTGCGGGACCGTGGCCGCGGGCATGGGCGGATGTACCGCGTTCATCACCGTGTCCGGCGCCAACGCCGGCGTAGAGGGCCAGCGGGCGGCCGACGGCAGCCAGGGCCGCATCGACGGTCGCGGCGACACCACCGTCCTGGGGACATCGACCACCTGGTGGGATCTGGCGCACCAGGCCCAGGTCAGCGGCGGCAACCAGCAGAACCCACGGTTGATGCAAGCGAACAACTCCGACAACTTCACCGTCTACGACGTCGACTTGCTCAACTCGGCGAATTTCCATCTCGTCTACTCCGGCGGCACCGGCTTGACCGTCTGGGGGGTGCGGATCAAGACCCCGGCCACCGCCCGGAACACCGACGGAATCGACCCGGCCGGCGCCACCGACGTCACCATCCGCGACTCGTACATCGCTGACGGGGACGACGGCATTGCGATCAAGGGCAACCAGGCCAGCAAGAACATCACGATCGCCGGGAACCACTTCTACGGCACCCACGGCATTTCTATCGGCAGCGAGACCTCGGCGGGGGTCAGCAACGTCCTGGTCGAGGACAACACCCTCACCGGCACCGATCCGTGGGGCACCGCCAGCGGGTCGAGCAACGGCATCCGGATCAAGAGCTCCCCCGCCAACGGCGGCACCGTGTCCGACATCGCCTACACCAACACCTGCATCACCGCGACCAAGGCACCGATCGTCTTCGACACCCACTACGCCAACGGCACCGGCACCGGCACGCCCTACTTCACCCGGATCATCATCAGCGGCCTTGTCGCCACCGGCTCCCCGGCCAAGGCATCGTCCACGTTCGTCGGACTGGATGCCGCCCATCCACTCGGCGTGACGCTCGACCAGGTCACCCTCGACGTCACCACAACCACCGCCGCATACGCGAAGATCATCGCGGCGGCAACCGACCTGTCCTTTTCCGGAACCGGCGTCAGCGTCATCAAGGGCACGGCCACGGCATCGCCGCCGGTGTGCTCGTTCCCTCCGTTCCCTGGCCTGTGATCCCCCGCTGCGCGGCGCGCCGGAGGTCACCGGCCACCGCGCAGCATCGGATCGGCCGCCGGTGACAGGACCAGGTGGGGGTTTCCAGGACGGAAGCGGTCCCGGCTGGTGGCCCGACGGCCGTAGCCGTGGTGCTGGTCAGCAGCGGTGCCTACGCCAGTGACGGGCGGGACCCAGATCGATGATCAGGTCCCCGGACGTTCCCCCACCCGGCAGCCGGGAGGAGTCCACGGTCACCGCTCGCCAAGCTGACCGACCGGGAACAAACCGTGTTCGCCCGGATCGCCGCCGGGCGATCGAACCGCGAGATCGCCACCGACCTGCATCTGTCCGAAGGGACCGTCAAGATTCACGTCGGACGGATACTGGCCAAACTCGACCTCCGCGACCGCGTCCAGGCCGTCGTACTGGCATACGAGTCCGGCCTCATCACACCGGGGAACTGACCACCAGCCTTTCGGCGTCCTATGCCGGTCCTCATCGGGGGCCTTGACGCGACCTGGCACAGCGTCCGACCAGAATGCCCGTCCTGCCCGCCTGCCTTCCGCCCGGTTTTGCCACGCAACGATCTCGGCGCTGGTTTCGCCAACCCGTCCGACGACGGAGGTTTGGACGAGTTCCTGGAGTTCGCCGCGAGCTGGGCTTCCAATTCCGCAACCCGAGCTGTCAGCTGTTCGATCTGCGCAGCTTGGGCCGCCACAAGCTCCAAGAATTCCTCATACGTCGGCGCCGCTACGCATCAATTTTCCGGGGAGGTTGTCCACGATCGCAGACAACAGGTACTGTCTACGAACGAAGACAATGCCGGCTGACTATGACCGTGGACAGGACTCCGCGATGGTCAACATCATGAACGCCCGCCAGTTCGGCGCGGCGGTGCGCACGGCCCGCAAGCAGCGCGGCCTGTCACAGGAGGCCCTCGTCGCCCAGGCCGGTGTCTCCCGCGCCTGGCTGGCCCGCTTCGAGACCGGCCACCCCGCGGCCAGCCTCGAACCGATCTTCCGCGTGCTCGGCGCCCTCGGCCTCAGCCTGAACCTGGTGGAACACAAGACCAGCGACGCCGAGAGCGCGGTGCTCGCCGCCCTCGCCGCGCGGGACACACGCTGATGCCCGTGCGGAACCTGCTCCTGGTCATGTACGGCGGCGTGGTCGGCCGCGTCACCCAGAGCTCCGCCACAGCCGAGCCGGAGTTCACCTACGAACCCGCCTACCTCGCCACCGGTTCCACCCCCCTCGGCGTGCGCATGCCACTCGCGGACACGACCTACCGGGGCGCGAGCGTCCGCGCCTTCCTCGAAGGCGTGCTGCCCGAGGACCCACGGACCCGACAACGCTGGGGGGCCCTGCTGGGCGTCGAGCCGGACGACACCCTGGCGATCCTGTCCCAGATGGGCTGGGACTGCCCCGGGGCGGTCCAGTTCTGCCTGGCCGACGCACTCGACGAGATGCAGTCGCGCGGCCGGCAAACCCAGCCCGTCAGCGATCAGGACATCGCCACACGAAGCAGGTAACCGAACGCCTCGACGACCCGATCGAGCACTCGGCTCCTCGAAGCCCTGTGCGACGGTATCGAGACGCCCTATGACCTGGTCCAACGCAGGCGGGATCGACCAGCTTGCGCCGGCATCCTCTGACGATCAGCGGGGAGAGCCTGAAGCAGGCACGATCACGATGACCAGACGCGCCGGAGCCGGTGATGCAAGGGCCGGCCTGCGCCTTACAAGCGAGTGGTCGCAGGTTCGATCCGGGCCCGCGCCCACGAGCCGGCTCACGGTGCTCGCTTTCCTCCGGCAGCTTCGCCGGGCGCCCACGGCGGGTCCAGCTCAGCGACCGGCCGGAAGACAAGGGTGACGTCCACGTCGCCGAAGGCTTCGGCGAACCCCACCTCGTCCGGTAATGCCGCCCAGGCCCGCAGCACCTGCGCCGGCCGGTCTGCGGGATGAATCGTGATCGAACAGGTGTCCCCGTCGAACTGGACCCGTGTGTCTTCTCCGCTGGTCATCGGCCGCCGGCCCGGCGCACCGATCGTGCCAACGCCGCGCCCAGCAGCACCCGCCCGGCCGCCGGCGCCGTGGCGGCGTCGACGAAGAAGAACAGCGGGCACACCTGATAGTCGTGCCAGCCGCTTTCGGTCGCGAACAGCTCCGCCGCCGCGGGCGAATCAAAGGTGATCGTGGTGTCGCGGACCCGCCGTTCGTCCCCCGGTTCGAAGCGCACCACGCCGTACAGCACGGGTAGCCGCTCATCCGCGTTTCCGCCGTCCGTCGTGTTGTCTCTGGTTATCGTCACTGGCCACATCCCGTCCTGCTGTCGTCTCCCGCTGGTTGGACGCCAACCCGGCCCTACGCGGAGGGCACGGTTCGGTACGGGGCTGGGTCGGCTCCCTGCCACGATCACGAGTCCCGCCGGGGCCTTCTTTCGTTCTGAGTCACTTTCTGCGTAGTTGAGTGTTGTTGGGTTGTACCAACAATGGTAGTAATACAGGGCGGACGGTGGTGGCGTCAAGGATTGTTAGCCTGTAGGTACAACTGCACAGCTGAAGGGACCGACGTGAGCCTCAATCCGGCAGATCCGCGACCGCTGTACCACCAGCTTGCCGCACTGCTCCGTGACGAGATCAACACTGGAACGTTGGAACCTGGCGCCCGGGTCCCAACCGAAGCCGAGCTGGCGGAACGCCACTCCGCCAGCCGCAACACGGTCCGACTGGCGCTGGGCTTGCTGCGCAACGAGGGGCTCATCACCTCGCAACGGGGACGCGGAAGCTTCGTCCGTGCCGAGCCTGCGATGAAGTACTACGCATCGCTCACGGGGTCTCGACGCAAGCGGCTCGAAGCCGACCGCCGCCGCGACACCTTCGCCCAACAGATCGAAGCCCAAGGCAAGACACCGAAGCAGATCAGCACGACGACGGTCATTCCAGCAGACGATGAGATCGCCGCCCATCTCGCTCTACAGCCCGGCCAGGCAGTTGGAGTGCGCCAACGTGTGATGTACGCCGATGCCGAACCCCTGCAACTCGGTGACAGCTACTATCCCCTCGACATCGTCGAGGGAAGCAAGATCATGAATCCGGCTGATGTTGTTGAGGGGACCGATCAGGTACTCGAAGACCTCGGCCACACCCCCACCCGATACGAGGATGAGATCACGTGGCGCATGCCTACCACGGAGGAGTCGACGCAGCTGCGCTTGGCGCCCGGTGTCCCCGTGGGTCGGCTGCTCCGAACGACTTTCGATCAACAGGAGCGGCCGACTGAGGTCTATGTCGTAATCCTGCCCGCCGATCGCCACGTCCTGCTCTACGACATGTCTGCGGATTGACCGCCACGCTGGCACGCCAGACCGCCCGCTGTCGAGGTCGCGCCAGGCCCGGGATGACCTCGCGGACTCCACGGCCACCTATGTCCTCACACTGGTCGACGACAGTAGGGACGCCCTCCCGGCAGCCTCGATGTGAGCGATTTCGGCCCAAACCCTGGGACGTGCGTCATGTCACGGCAATGATGCGGCATGATGCGGCATGGGGATCACCGTCTTGGACCGCGAGGTCTACTCGATGAGCGAGGCGGCTCGTATCCTCGGCGTGCGATCGGCGCGGCTCCGCGGATGGATCGATGGTTACTCCCGCGGTGGCGTGGACTATGAGCCGGTCATCCGCCCGGAGCGGACAGGCGAAGATGCTGTCACCTGGGGGGAGTTCGTCGAAGCTGGCTATCTCCGTGAGTACCGGATACGCCACAGGGTTTCCCTGCAGCATCTTCGTCCTGTCGTGCAGATCCTTCGGGAGCGTCTCGGTGCTCCTTACCCGCTTGCCCACGCCAAGCTATACGTCGCGAACAGAGAGCTCGTCCGTGAGATCCAGGATGAGACCGGTATTGACCGCGAGCTTGCAATGGTCGTTGTCCGAAACGGCCAGCTCATCCTCGCGCCAGGTGCGGCCGCATTCGTGGAAAAGGTCGAGTTTGCCCCTGCGGACAGGGAAGCCCTCCGGATCTATCCGGACGACAAGGCCAGCCCGGTTCTCATCGACCCCCTGCGCAACTTCGGCGCACCCGTCGTTCACGGCATACGCACCGAGAACCTCTACGACCTGTTCGCAGGAGGGGACTCGATCGCCGACATCGCCGATGGCTTCGACATCTCCGTCGCCGATGTCGAAGCCGCGATCCGCTACGAGAGCCGGATCAATGGGCAGGAGACGGCAGCCTGAGCGACAGGGAGATCCCGGTCATTGGAGCCGGCGGCCTCCTCCTGATCACCCGTGACAGACGTATCCGCTATCGCCTGATGGAGAAGCGCCTGCTACGCGTCCACTCGGTCAAAGGCTTATTCCTCACTCAGGCAGGGAACATGAACATGCGGGAAATCTTGAAGATGGTCATGCGGCACTGGGACCAGACCGACGCGTTGGCCGCGGTCCCGGGTCCATGGGCGAAGTCCCTCACCCGTGTAGGTATCAGCGATCTCAGGTTGCCTGATTGAGGCAATAACAGCGAAGGGCGAACAGCGGCTGGCGTGATCTGGAGCGGATCACGCCAGCATTGCGCTTGATCAGAAGGCTTCGGTGCGTTTCGCGCTGGTGACCTTGCAAACAATCTTCGAGCGGGCAGGGATGTCGTCCGTACCCTGCGCTGCCTGCACGGTCTTCTGGCCCGGCGCCAGCGAGCTGACGAATGCGGCACCTTCGCCGAACTGGGTGGATCCGTCCGGCGACTGGAACGAGACGGTAACGCTGTACGTGCTCGACGTGCTCGACGTGCTCGGCGTGTTGGTGATGGCGAGCGTGGCCTTCGGCCATCCCAGAGTTGCATCCCCCGTGCCGAATGGACATCTGGTAGCGGACAGATGACGTGACGATCCCTACACCGGCGGCCGGGTGTCCCATCCCGGATTGGCCGGCGGCTCCGCGCCCGGCCCGTAGCCCGGCGCCCACACCGTCCGCAGCGGCTTGCCGTGCGGGCAGACCCCTTCTTCGGGGACCGGCTCGACGCTGCCGGTTGCGTGGAACTGGGCGCCCCGTTGCCGCCGGCATTTGTTGCAGGCGACAAGTTCCAGCATGCGAACCGAATCATCGTCGCTCACTTGGCGACCCGTCCCGTTCCGTCGCATGTTCCGCAGCCTCTTGCCTGGGTGCCGCTGAAGCCGCCGTCTTCGTCCTGCTCGGACCTGTCAAAGACGACCTTGCCGGCACCGTTGCAAGTGGGGCAATCCGCGAACTCGACATCACGGACGTTTCTACCGGCCGTGGCGTCCTTACCGCCGCGTTTGACGCCGTCCCGGCCGGTGCTTGCGCCGCCACCGGTGCTACCCCGCTTGTTCCACGCCATTGTATGCGCCTTCCGCGTCTGTTCCGCTACGGATTCAAGGGTAAACCGGTGATCGCCCGGACGATGTGAGGTCTGGACGATACGGTACGTGGTGACCCCGCTCTCCTTGCATGCGCCGGGCCCCTGCCGCGGTGGAGGAGGGTGCGGCAGGGGCCCGGAGTCTGGTGGGGACGGCTCAGATGCCGAACTCGCCGTCCTTGGCGCCGTCGAGGAACGCCCGCCACTCCTCCTTCGAGAACGGCATCACACCGCCGGAACGGTTGTTCGAGTCGCGCACCAACCAGGCACTCACTCCACGATCACCAATCGCACATGCCCACCGTCAACGATGCCCAGCGGCCCTTCCATGCCCACCCAAAGAGACGCGGGACAGCCCGTTCGTCCCCCGGCTCGAACCGCACCACTCCGTGGAGCACGGGTATCCGCCCGTCCCCACCGTCCCGTCCCGTCATCGGTTGGACGCCGGCCCGGACCCGCGGAGACGACGCGCTCAACACGGAGCCGGGCCGGTTGTGCCACAGGCTTGCGTGCCACCCCGCCGCACCGGAAGACAAGATTCATCATCTGAAAGTCACCTGATCACGCGGTCTGCGAGCGGCTCGCGGATGGATGGAACGCTTGACACGGTAGGCGAGGTTGATATACGTGGACGCCCCGGCGGACGTATCGTAAGGGTCGGTCCTGCCACGAGACGTGACCCTGTCTCCCGGCTTGCGCCAAGCGGCACCCACACTGGGAGTTGGCGATAGGTGGCACAGATGCGCATCCCTCGGCCGGGAGCGGCTAGGCGTTGCCGGGCCGGTACACGTCGGCTCGATGTGCGATCCGCAGCAGCGTCACGAGCTTCGCGTCCTCGTCGATCCGGTACAGGACCCGGTAAGGTCCGCGGCGAGCGCTGAACGAACCGGAAAGTTCGCGTTCCAGAGGCTTGCCGACCCGCTGCGGTGCCGCCGCGAGGTCACCGAAGACGAATTCGACGATCGCTGGCACGATGCGCGGCGGGACACGCTGGAGATCTCGCCGTGCGGTGGCAGTAAAGATCACTTCGTAGCTCACTGCGGGTGACTTACCGATCGCGCTTGGGCACGCCGAACTCGCCGCGGATCTGTGTCTCGTCGAAGACCCGTCCGGCGATCGCGTCGGAGTCGGCCTCGGTCAGGGATTCACGGATGCCCGGCTGTGACAGCCAGTACAAGGTCTCCTGGATCGACTCCCACTCATCGACGCCGATCAACACGGCGGCAGGTGAGCCGTTCTTAGTGATCGTCACCTGCTCGCGAGTGATCGAGGTTGCGTCGACCAGCTCGTTCAACCTGTCCTTGACCTTCGAGATCGGTAGTGTTTGCACGTCGCCATCATAGGCCAGAATTTCGGCTTTCTCAAGGCTTAGATTTGGGTCGACGCTCGACCGGGGCGTCAGCTGGCCGCCGGGGTGGCCCGGGGCTCGGTCAGGCGTCGTCGTCGGGGCCGGTCTGGCCTTTGCGGGCGCCGCGCATGGCCGGGAAGAGGACGACTTCCCGCAGGGTGGACGCGTCGGTGAGCAGGGCGACGAACCGGTCGATACCAAGACCGAGGCCGGACATCGGTGGCATGCCGTATTCCATCGCCTCGATGAAGTCCTCTTCCATCATCATCGTCTCGTCGTCGCCGGCCTCGCGCAGCCGGGTCTGCTCCTCTAGCCGTTCTCGCTGCTCGGCCGGGTCGACCAGCTCCGAGTACGCCTTGACGATTTCCCAGCCGTTGACGACGACCTGGAACATGTCGAGCCTGGTCGGGTCGCTGTCGCTGCGCCGGGCGAGCGGGACGAGCTCCGCCGGGTGATGCACCAGGAAACAGGGCTGAACGAGGTCTGGCCGTACGGTCTTCTTGTAGAGCAGGTCGACCAGGCCGGCGTAGGAGGCGGCTCCGTCAACCTCCAGCCCGAGCCCGGCGACCCGCTCCCGCAGGGTCGGCAGGTCGCGCACGACGGTGAGGTCGATGCCGGTTCGCCGGGCGACCTCGGTCCGGTAGTCCAGTTCCGGCCAGTCGGCACCGAAGTCCAGTTTCACCCCGTCGTAGGTGACCGTGCGGGTACCGAAGACCTCGTCGAGCACGGCGAGGATGAGCGCCCGGACGAATGCCATGTTGTCGCGGTAGTCCCAGTAGGCCGCGTACCACTCCAGCATCGTGAACTCCTGCAGGTGCGAGGAGTCCATGCCTTCGTTGCGGAAGTTGCGGCCCAGCTCGTAGACCCGGTCCAGGGAACCGACGACGACGCGCTTGAGGTAGGTTTCCGGCGAGATCCGCAGGTAGAAGTCCTCGCCGAGCGCGTTGTGCCGGGTGACGAACGGCCGGGCCGCCGCACCGGACGCCGCCTCCTGCAGGACCGGGGTCTCAACTTCGAGAAAGTCGTTGTCGTCGAGGAACCGGCGGATTCGCCGGATGATTTTCGCCCGGGTCTGGAACCGGCCCCGGGAGTCGGCGTTGACCAGCAGGTCGAGGTAACGGCGACGGTACCGGGCCTCCACGTTGGAGATGCCCTGCCACTTGTCCGGCAACGCGCGGACCGTCCGGTTCAAGACGGTGAGTTCGGAGACTGCTACGGTGCGCTCGCCGCGGCGGGTGGTGTAAAGGCTGCCGGCGACCCCGACGAAGTCGCCGATTTTCACGGCCCGGGACCACTCCTTGACGACTTCCGCGCCCAGATCGTCCCGGGACAGCGAAATCTGCAGCCGGCCGCTGCGGTCCTGCAGGTGCCCGAAGATAAGCCCACCCATCCGGCGCCACAGGACGACCCGGCCGGCGAGACGGACGGCCGTCCCGTCCGGTGCGGCCTCGACGTCGGCGGCGACGGTGTCGGCGCGGTAACCGGACCGGGGCCCCATTGCTCCGGACTCCTGCGTCGACATCAACACACCCTCTTACGGTGACGGCACCCGGGTGGCCGCACGGTGACAAAACCTCGGCGAACGGGCCAACTGCAACCGACCGTCATCCCGGTGACGGCTGTACCAGCCTACCGGCCCAGGCGCGGCTGGCCCCGACGGCCCGACGGCCCGACGGCCCGGGCAATCGGCCAGTTGGGCGCTTCGGGTTGTCGTCAGTACTGACGGTTCGATTTCGTCCTCGCCAAACCGTCCTCGCCACCTGTGTTCACCTGTTGTAGAGGTTGCGGTTACGCAGAGGTGGGATTCCGGTTTATCGGTCGCCGTAGCTGGAACGACTCGCGGGAGACGACGCTGGTCCACTTGATCTCCTGACGTGTTGGAGGTAGATCGTGCCCGACAACGTGCTCCCCACCTGGCTTGACAACATCCGCACCCGGCGGGGTGCCAGCGCTGCGGTTGGCAGCGGTGCTCCCGGTGTTGGAAGCGACGGGACGCGGGCAGCGCGCCCTCGCATCGTCGTGGTCGGCAGTGGCTTCGCGGGCTTGTCCGTGCTGCGCCAGCTGGAGCGGCGACTGCCCGCGGACGCCGCTGAGCTCGTCGTCGTTTCCCCGGTCGACCATCTTCTCTACACGTCGCTGTTGCCCCAGGTGGCGACCGCCGAGGCCGAGCCGCGTCATCTGGCGGTGTCCATCAGGGCAATGCTGCGGCGGGCCACACTGACGCTCGGCCACGTGGTCGGGGCCGATTTTCCGAACCGTACGATCACGATCCGCCAGTCAAACGGCACCCACGCGACGATGGGCTGGGACCGCCTTGTACTGACGCCCGGGGCGGTGACGCGCACATTCGACATCCCGGGCCTGACCGATCATGCGCTCGGTCTGAAGAACCTGGCGGAAGCCGTCTACCTACGCGATCATGTGCTGCACCAGTTCGAGTATGCCGACGCCTCCGACGATCCGGCGGTGCGCCGGGCGCGGTGCACCTTCGTGGTCGTCGGAGCCGGGTACACCGGGACCGAGCTCGTCGCTCAGATGATGCAGTTCAGCAGGCGGGCGGTGGGTCAGTACCCACGCCTGACCGCGCGCGACATCCGCTGGATTCTCCTCGATCTGGCACCGCGGGTGCTGCCCGAGCTGGGCGAGGCACTCAGCAAGGGTGCGGCACGGGTCCTTGCCAAGCGGGGGGTCGAGGTGCGGCTGCGGACGTCCATCTCGGAGGTGAGCGCCGACAGCGTCCGGTTCACCGATGGCGAGAGCGTTGCGGCCCACACCCTCGTCTGGTGCGCCGGGGTGACTCCCAGCCCGCTGATATCCATGCTGGGCCTGCCGACCCAGCATGGTCGCCTGGTGGTGGACACCCGCTTCCAGGTGCCTGATGTCGCCGGGGTGTTCGGCCTCGGGGACGCCGCGGCCGTGCCCGACGTGACCCAGGGCTGTCAGCCGGCGGGGCAGACCGCCCAACACGCCATCCGCCAGGGAGTTGCCGCCGGGCGCAGCATCGCCGCCTCGCTCGGTCACGGGACGGCGAAGCCCTACCGGCACCGTAACCTCGGCTTCGTCGTCGACCTCGGCGGGACCGACGCCGTGGCCGATCCGTTCGGAATCGCGATGTCCGGGGTGCCTGCCGTGGCGGCGACCCGGGCATACCACCTGTGGGCGCTACCCTGCCTGGCCAACAAGACGCGGGTCGCGACGGACTGGCTCCTTGACACGTTCACCCCACGCCAGATCGTCCGGCTCGGATTCCTGCCGCCGGCCAAGTCCTCGATCAATGCCGCCGAGCAGATCGACATCTACCATGACCGGCCAGCTGCGACCGGCGGGTCATGACCGCTCCCTGCTCCGCGTGGATCACGATGTGGGTGGATCACGATGTGGGTGGATCACGGTGTGGGTGGGCCACCGGGCTCGGCCTGCTCGGCCAGGAACCGTTCCAACGCGGCACCGAGCTCATCGGCTGTGGGCAGTGGCCCGGTCGTAGCCGCCGGTAGGTTCGTGCTCTCGCGGCCGCGCATGAACGCGTCGTACTGTTCCTCGAGCGCTTGGACGAGTGCGGCGGCTTCACCCCCGTCCTCCAGCTGCTGGTTGACGTTGTCGCGGACGGCCGCTGCCGCCGTGCGCAACTCGTCCAGCGGCAGGAGCAGACCGGTCGCCTTGGACACCGCCGTGAGCAGGGTCTCGGCGGCATCGGGATAGTCGGTCTGAGAAAGATAGTGCGGGACGTGGGCGGCGAAACCCATCGCGTCGCGGCCGTCGCGTCCCAGCTCGTACTCCAACAGATGGCCGGCGCTGCCCGGTACCTGTACCCGTCGCAGCCATGGCTCGTACCCGGTGACCAGGCCCGGTCGGGTCGCGTGGGCGGTGAGCCCGCATGGGCGCGTGTGCGGGATGGCCATCGGGATCGCGTTGAGGCCCACCGTCACCTGGATGCCCAGGCGCGTCATGACGGTGCGCACCGCGGCGGTGAACCGTTTCCACTGCAGGTCGGGCTCTGGACCGCACAGCAGCAGGAACGCGGTGCCGGCACTGTCGTTCAGCGCATACAGCCCGAGCACGGGTTCTTCGTAGTGTTCCCAGTGGTCCTCAACGAAGATCATGGCGGGTCGTCGGGACCGGTAGTCGAGCAGCTGGTCCACATCGAAGGTCACGACCAGCCGGTGCTCCAGAGCGCTCAGTAGATGTTGGCCGGCGAGGCGAACCGCCCCACCGGCGTCGACAACCCCGGTCAGCGCCTCCACCAGCACGGGCCGACCCAGCTCGGGTAGGTCGTTAGCGACCTCGTACAGCTCACTCGGGTCGAGCACTGGTGGAGACCTCCTCGCAGAGTCCGTCAGGTGGCGTCACCGAGGATGAAGCCACGGTGGTGCTGGTCCATTCCTACCGTTGAGGTTCAGTATCCCGCGCCGGTATCCTGACGTGACAGGGTCCCGTCCTGTCACGGTGACGACCGGTGGGTCGTCGAACGGCCGTCTCTGCCAACGGTCGGTGCCGGAGGCGAGTACCGGACGCCGCACGCGAGTACCGGACGTCAGTACCAGACGTACGCGTTCGCGTGCCACGCGGCCAGGCCGATGACCCACAGCACGATGTCGAGGATGCCGAGGACGAAGCCTGCGGTCGCCTGCCCGCCGCCGCCACCGCGCCTGCCGCGGGCGCCGAAGACGATCGCCGCGATACCGAACGCAATCCCGACGAAGAAAAGGCCGACAATCCCGCAGACCAAGCTGATGGTTCCGTCCCGCTTGGCGGTCGGCGTCCTGGTTGGTCCATAGCTCATGTGCGGTCTGTTCCCGTGGAACAACGCCGGTACACGCCGCGATGGGCGACTATCCGCGAGTGTTTGCTCACAGATGTCGGTCCATCTCGGCGGGTCAACCGTCGGTGATCGATGTCGGTGGCTGATGTCAGTGATCAATGCCGGCGATCAGTCCGGGTGGGTCAGGCGGCGGCGGGCGCCCTAAGGCGATGCAGGGCCGTGGGCAGCTCATCCGAGTGGACCACCGTGAGCGTCTGGGTCGCTCTGGTCATGGCAACGTAGAGGTCGGCGAGCCCGCGCCGCGAGCCGGCAACAATCGCGCTCGGCTCGACCAGGATGATCGCGTCGAACTCCAGACCCTTGGATTCCGCCACTGTGAGGACCGCGACGGTGGCGGTGAGCACGTCCACGGTGCCCGCCTTTGTCTCTGCATTGCCGGGCACCGTGTTTGTGCCGGGCACCGCCTCTGTGCCGGGCACCGCCTCTGTGCCGGACACCGCCTTGGCACTGCCGGCAATGGCATCTGCCGGCTCGGCCGTGAGTGCCGCGCGTATCCGCTCGGCAAGATCGGTTGGGCAGATCACCGCGACCCTGCCGTCGCCGACATCCTCGGCCGCGCGACTGGCCGCGTCCAGCGCCGCGGCCACCAGCGTGTCGCCGCCGCGCGTGCCTGTACCGCCACCGCCACCGGAACCGCCATCGGCACCGCCACCGCCACCGCCATCGCCATCGGCACCCCCACCGGCGCGGACGCGCAGCGCGACCGGATGCCGTCCGGTGGAGCGCACTGAACGCGGTGGCTGCGCGGCCGGGTCCTGCGCGGCGAGCACGTCAGCGGCCACATCCATGATCTCGGCAGGGGTCCGGTAGTTGACGCTGAGGCGTTCCACCCGCCACCGGTCGCCGATATGCGGGGTCAGCGCTTCGGCCCACGAACGGGCCGCGGCCGGGCTCGCCGCCTGGGCGAGGTCACCGACGAGGGTGGCCGACCGCATCGGACAGCGCCGCCACAACAGCCGCCACAGCATCGGCGACACTTCCTGGGCCTCGTCGACGATGAGATGACCGAAGGTCCAGGACCGGTCGCCGCGAGCGTGTTCGACGGCGCTGCGCCGCTGCCGGGACCCGGACCAGCGCTGCGCCATTCCCGCCGCCATCGCCTCCGCATCGGCCAGCCCGGCGAGGCCGAGCCCGTCAAGGACCTCGCGTGCGTACTCCCGTTCGGCGCGCTGCTCCCGTTCCGCCTCCCAGTCTGCGAGGTCGGTGGCGTCGGCGTCGGGATCGCCGAGCAGCTCGGCGGCTTCGTCGAGCAGGGGCACGTCACCGGGCGTCCAGGCGGCACCGGTCGCCCGGTGCAGCAGGTGCTGCTCATGCCTGGTCAACCTTGCGGCCGGCGCGGCGGCGGCGAGCCTGGCCGGTGTGGCGAACAGGTCGGCGAGTAGATCCTGGGGGGTCAGCCGCGGCCACAGCGCGTCGATGGCCGTCCGGACCGCCCGGTCGGCGCGCAGGTCGGCGGCGATCTCGTCGCGTTCGTCGTCGTCGAGCAGGCCACCGGGAAGGGTCGCGACAACCTGGTTGGTGAGCGCCGCGACCGTCTCGCGGACGAACACCCGCCGGGCCAGGTTGTGAGGACGGCGGCTGCGCCGCGCCCGAGTCCGAGCGCTCTCGATGATACGACGCTCCAGGCGAAGCACGGCGCCGTCGTAGGGGACGTCCACCCCGTGCACCGGGACCTCCTGGCGGTCCTTCACGGCTTCGGCCAGCAGCCTGGCCATCCGCAGATCCCCCTTGAGGGCAATAACGCGGCCGTCCTCGCCGCCGACGGCGTCGACCCCGGGAAACAGTCGGCTCGGGGTCGCGAAGACCACACCCGTCTCACCGAGGGAGGGCAGCACCTGCTCGATGTACCGCAGGAAGGTCGGGCTCGGGCCTACCACCAGGAGGCCGGAGCGGGCGAGCCGCTCCCGCTCGGTGTAGAGCAGGTAGGCGGCCCGGTGCAGGGCCACCGCGGTCTTGCCGGTGCCCGGTCCGCCGTCGACCACCAGGACGCAGGACGAGTCGGCGCGGATCACCCTGTCCTGCTCGGCCTGCAGCGTCGCGACGATGTCGTGCATGCGCCCGGATCGGGGTGCGGACAGGGCTTCCAACAACGGCCCGTCGCCGCTCGATCCGCCGACGGAGCTTCGCGGTATGCCCGTGACGTCGAGGACGTCATCGGTGAACCCGCTGACCTCCCGTCCCTTGATGCGCAGGTGGCGGCGTCGGGACAGCCCGTGCGGGTCGGCGAGGGTCGCCCGGTAGAAGGCGGTGGCCACCGGGGCCCGCCAGTCGATCAGTATGGGTTCGTGCTCGTCGTCGGACAGTCCGATACGTCCGATGTAGACGCGTTGGTGGCCGGCGTCGTCCAGCGCACGAGAATCGGTGCCGCCGCCATCCGGGGCACCGTCGTCGATGGCATCGTCGATGGCACCGACGTCCCCTGCACCGTCGTCCATGGCACCGAAGTCCATTGCACCGAAACACAGCCGTCCCTCGGCCGCGTCGAGCTGGCCGATCCGATTGGAGTACGCGGTGGCGAAGGCGTCCCGCTCGACCAGTGACTGCGGTGTGCCGGTACCGGGGTCCAGCAGTACGGCGCGCAGCTGCTCGCGGGTTCGGTCGCGCAGGTCATCCAGCCGGCCGTACAGCGTGTCGACATAGTCCTGCTCGCAGGTGAGCTCCTGCTGGTACGTGGTCGGCACCTGGGGTCCTCCCGGCTTGTGCGGTGTGACTGTGCTGTCCGCGTGATTACGCTCCGTTCGCGGGCATCCGCACGGGCGTTGGGAACGGCGATGCGAACGTCGAGCTTATGCGGCCGGGTACCCCGAGCGTCCGGCCCGCTGGTCCGGGCCTGGTCACATGGGCCCGCGCGATCAGCCGGCGGGGATTTCCCGCCGGCAACCATCCACACGAATCATGATCCGTGCGAGTTTGTCGTTGTGTACGCTATTTCCCCAAAAAAGCGTATATAACGACAAAACCGGGCCGATCTTCTCCGTTTAGAACGTTAGAGAGCAATCGTGTCTGTGGTGCGCTCGAAGGCCTGGGTAGCACCGGTAGGGCGGCTCAGTCCCGCCGCCCTTGGAGGTGACGCGGGCGCGTTTGCTGGCGTGTCGAGGTCGGTGATGTCGAGAGTCCACGGTTTTGGGCTGTCGACCGGGTACCGGCCGGCGGCCTGGCAGTCTGCCGGGGGCCGTGGGCGGCGGGTCCTGATCTGCGCCGTACGTTCAGCCTCAACCGGCATGACTCCAAGCTCTCTTGTGAGATCGGAGCCTCCGGCGGAGTCAGGGTGATCCAACCTC
This sequence comes from Protofrankia sp. Cas3, assembly GCF_963555955.1. Taxonomy (NCBI): domain Bacteria; kingdom Bacillati; phylum Actinomycetota; class Actinomycetes; order Frankiales; family Frankiaceae; genus Protofrankia; species Protofrankia sp. Cas3. The sequence goes on along the minus strand of NZ_CAUVXP010000041.1, from coordinate 13,761 downwards.
ACCCCGCTTGCCATCGGGCACTTCCACAGGGGACGCTCACGATGACGCGGTGCGGCAACGCCCGGAGCTCGTCCGGGGTGACCGCGACCCCGGCTTCGCGCAAACGTTGCTCGAAGCGCTGCCACTCATGCTCTTCGCCCGTCTCCTCGGCATCGTCGGGCAAGACCACGTTGTAGACGTTGCGCACAACGTGGGTGAGCGAGATTCCGCCCAGCTGCGCCGACGTCGTCCACCCCCGGTCGTCCAGGAGCGTAATTTCACGACCGTCGGACAGCAGCGCGAACTCACGCACTTTGCACGACGTCCCGCCGTCTGAGCCCTCCTTAAGGTCGCCCCAAGCCCCGAGACTCACTACAGTTGCTGGACTGGCGTTCATAAGCCGGACGATATAGGAATCAGCCCGTGCGGCTCGGTCGCGCGCCTGTTGCCGTCAGTCCATTCATCGGCAGCACCATCTCCATGCCGACCGGCTCCGCCAGATCCGCCCAGAACTAGAGCGTGTCTGACGGCTCTTTGACGAGATCGCGGAGCCAGATCATGATCGCTGTGACGGTCAAGGTGCCGTTGAAGACGTAGTCCCGCTTGTCGTACCGGGTGGCCACCGCCCGGCATCCTTTCCACTTGTTGACGCACCGCTCGACGGCGTTGCGGCGGCGGTACTGGGCGGTGTCGAAGGCCCGCGGGCCGCCCGCTGGTCGGCCGGCTGGGCGATGGTCGCCTTGATATGACGCCGCCGCAGGTAGCAGCGGTTGTCCCGGCTGGAATACGCCTTGTCCCCGCGCAGGCGGTCCGGACGGGTGCGGGCACGGCCCGGCCCCCGCCGCCGGATGCGCAGGCCCGCCAGCACCGGGACGAACATCGGGCTGTCACCCCGCTGACCCGGCGAGGTCCGCCACGTCAGCGGCCGGGCCCGGTCGTCCGCCAGAAGATGGATTTTGCTGGTCAGGCCGCCCTAGGAACGCCCAACGCCTCCCGCCCGTCCGGGTCCACCCGTACACCGCCCCCTTTTCCGGGAAGTCGCCCGGCGGCCGGGGCGGCATCCGGATCAGTGGCATCGGCCTCGATCTGCAGCTCGGTCAGGATGCCGCCCCGGTGCCGTCCGCCGACCAGCGGCGGTGCCGTTCGTACACGGTTTGCCAGTGGCCGTACCGCTCCGGTAGGTCACGCCAGGGCACGCCGGTGCGGGCCCGGAACAGCACTCCGTTGACCACCGTGCGGTGGTCGGCCCACTGCCCACCGGGCTCGCCGTTGACCGGCAGCAACGACTCGATCTTCTTCCACTGCGCGTCGGTCAGTTCGTGTCGTCGCACCATGACAAGCCCATGCCCAACCAGGCAGTGATCTACGGCCCGATTCGAGAGCCGTCAGACACGCTCTAACCCCGAATTGCCGTGATCAAACGCCCGGCTCACCAGTGTGTGCAATTCAGATTCTGGACCGCCGTGTAGGCCGAGGCTCCCGTACCGATACTCACCGTTATCAAACTGCGCCAGCTCACGGGTGCCACTCCTTCGCATACCTGACGAGCGACAGCGCGATTGACGCTGCCGCCACCAGGATAAACATATTTCGATCCGCTCGCCTGATAATGCCAGGTGCCGTCCGAGAAGTACTCGTAAAGGTAGATCGTCACCGTGGCTTTCGTATTTGGGCAGGTCCCTTGATACCACCAGCCGTGAGCCGAAACGTCCCCTGACGACAGGTGCGCGTAATCGCCATCGACGTATGGCGTGCAGGCGTCCGCGGAAACTATCCCGCCGCTCGCGTCGGGAGCCAATAAGGGGGCCGACGAGACTGTGCCGGTGTCCGGATACGGATACAGCGCTGGATGTGGAGGAGACGCTGGGCCACCGGTAGCAGCGGATGCAACCCCACCGAAACCACCGGATGCCAAGATCGCAACGGCGGCCGCAATGAGTGTCGCAGCATGTCGGATGCTCGGAAGCTTCATGGTCATGCTCATTTCTGTCAGCGATGCTGCAAACTCTGTTCTCGCGGCCTGCGGCACCTTGCCGGGAATGTCCTTAACTTTCGCCTTTGTCAGGGTAGGCTACGCGTCACTCAAGCGGATAGGGCCACATGGCCGGTTGACAGGCCGCTCATCGCGTGCCGAGTGTCCTACTGTCCGCAGTCGAGCAAGGCGCGCGGACCAAGCAGGCCCGGTGCTCGGGTCGGTGTCACCAGGGGCAAAGTCCGCGTCGGGGGCGGCGACCACGTCGGGCCTGGGGCCGGCGTAGCGCTCGAGGCCGCGGACGGAGGCGTGGCGGGAGCGGGCGAGCAGGGTAGGGGTGTTGGTGCCGGCCTCGGCCTCGACAGCCGCACGCCAGCTCGTCGCGACCGCCGCCCCCGGCAACCTCAACGACCCAGCATCCTGGCGGTGTAGCCACCCTCATCCCCACGTCCAGGCCCTTATCGACCTGGCGCACGACGACCCGGCTGATCCCGACGCCGGACCAGAGCCGTGCCGTGCGCTGCTGGTCGCCGTCACCCACTACCTGCGGGCTTCCGGGCAGACCATCGCTGGCCGCCCTCTCGTCGAGGCCGCCCACCGCCGTTGGGCGCGAACCCTCGGCGACGACCACCCCGACACCCGGGAGACCGCGCAGCAGCTCGCCGCCGCGACGCGGGTTTCCATTTTCGATGCCTCGGTCACAGCGAGTGCACTGGTCGGGTGGTTCACCGGCCGGTGGGGACCGCGGCGAGCCTGAGCTGCCACGATCGATTCCCGGTCGGCCCCGGTGAGCTGGCCGTCCTTGCCGTAGCAGAACTCGGTGTTCGCGGAGTTCCAGTTCTCCGCGACCTGTCGCCCTTCGTGGATCTCGGTACGCAGCTCCGGGGACGACAGGTATTCGCAGATGAAGATCGTGCGGGTGGCGCGGCCGAGTTCTTCCAGGGCTTGGAAGGTGGGGTGTTTCGGGCCGCCGCGGGTGAACCGGCGCAGCACCTGCTCGGCCTCGGCGGTGCCCAGGCGTAGGGCGGTGGCGTATTTGACCATCTGGTCGTACTGCTGGGCGATCAGGTCCCAGTCGATCGTCTTGTTCGACAGGACTAGGGTGAGCTTCGGCCAGGTGTCGTCTGCGCCGCCGCCGGGCCGGTAGAGCCGGGCGGAGCCGATGTTCTTCAGCCGCGGGAGCAGACGGAAGTCGAGCAGGTGGGCGAAGGCGAACCCGACGACGCTGGCGCCGTGGGTGTCGACGTACTGCCGGTCGATGTCGGCGGAGGTCAGGTGCCGCATCAGCCCTTCGATCATCGAGGCGACCTCGGACGCCGAGCACGAGGTCACCTGGGAGTAGATGCAGACGCTGCGCTTCTCGACGTGCCAGTAGATCATCACGCCGGGGCCGCGGTAGCGCTGGTGCCACTCGGTCATCAGGTTCGACGACCAGGAGCCGAACTTCTTCGAGTCCGACGCGCAGGAGGTCCCCTCGCCCCACAGAGCGGCGTCGCGGACCGCGAAGGTCTCGTTGACCAGCCGGCGGATGGTCGCCCGGTCGGTGACCTCGCGGGAGGCGACCGAGGTGAACTCGTCGGTGAAGTGCGTGACGTAGTCGGCGTCCTTAGCGCGCCGTCGAGTCCCGGGCCTCGAAGTGTGCGGTCAGCGCTTGGCCGACGGCGGCCGGCTGCTCGATGACGGCCAGGTGCCCGGCCTGGGCGAGCTCCACGAGCGTGGCCCCGGGAATGCCGTCGGCGAGCTCCCTGGCATGCGTGGGCGGGGTCGCGATGTCCTCAAGGCCGGCGACGACAAGCGTGGGCGCGCTGATGCGGCCGAGATCCGCGCGTAGGTCGAAGCCGCCCAGCGCCGCGCAGCAGGCCGCGTAGCCTACTGGATCCACGGTCGCGAGGTCGGCGAGCAGGCCGCGGATCCGTTCCGGTGCCCGCTGCACAAAGCCCGGGGCGAACCAGAGCTCGGCGCCGCGCGCCACCATAGGAGCCATCCCCTGCTCGCCGATGACGGCGATACGCTCGTGCCAGCCCTGCGGTTCACCGAAACGGGCTGACGAGCAGACCAGAGCCAGGGCGGTCAGCCGGTCAGGATGGTGGACGCCCAGGTGGGCGCCGATGGCACCGCCCAGAGAGATCCCCGCATAGGCGAAGCGGGCGTAGCCGTACCCGTCGGCGAGCTCCAGGACCAGGTCGGCGAGCGCGGCCATGCTCACTCCGGCCGGGACGACGTCCGCGGCGGTGCCGCCATGCCCTGGCAGGTCGAACCGGAGCACCCGGTGGCGACGGGCGAGCATCGGGACGAGCTCGTCCCAGACATGCAGGGTGGTGCCCAGCGACGGGCCGAGCAGCACCGGCGGGCCGGACGTCGGACCGTCGGCGCGGTGGTGCAGGCGGGCGGAGCTGCTTGTCACGGATTCTCCCGGATGCACGGACTCTCCCGGACGCATGGACTCTCCCGGATGCATGGATCAGCGCCGCAGCGTGCGTTCACCGCGGGCGCCACCGTGGTTGCCGACCGCCTCGGCCTTTATCGGACGGTCGGCCGTCATCGGATACTCGGGTTCTATCAGGTGTTCGTGGTTTGTCAGGTGTTCGGGGCTACTCGGTCGTGGCGGCCGAACCCGGGTGTGCTCCGGTGGGTGCCGTCTGCGGTGACCACCAGCGCTTCGGTCCGGTCCAGGCTCGTGAGCCACGCCAGCGCATCGGCGCCACGGGCAAACGCGGCGGTCGCGTACACGTCCGCCCACATCAGCGACGGGCCCGTCACAGTCACCGCCAACAGGTCCGAACCAGCCGGCCGGCCGGTCCTCGGGTTCACGATGTGCGCACCACGCGCCGCGCTGCCCGACGTCGCCACCCCACCGCAGCGGACGGGCAGGGTGGCGAGCACACGCGTGCTGTCGAGGGGGTCGCAGATTCCGACATTCCAGGCCGGGGATGCCGGGTCGTCCACATGAGCGGCGATGTCCCCGCCGGCGCTCAGGTAGTGGTCGTAGCCGTCGATCGCCGCCAATCTCGCCGCGGCACGCTCGACCGCCCAGCCCTTGACCAGGCCGGACGGGTCGAACCAGCGGCGGCCGGCCCCGGCCACTGCCTCTGCGCCGGCATCAGGCGCAGGCAACTGTGCGCTGAAGTAGCCGTCGGCGCGTTCGGTGGCGTCGGCGCAGAGGTCCGCGACCTCCTGGACGAGACGGTCGCAGCCGCTCAGCGCCAGCTCGCCCCGGTTCAACATCATGATCTCGCTGTCGGCGCGGTAGGTACTGAACAGCGCGTCGACCATCCGCAGCTCAGCGAAGACCTCCGCGACGATGCGTTCGACCTCGGGGTCGCCGTGCGCCCGCGGTCCCCGCAGGTGCAGGCTGACGGGCATCCCCATGATCTGTTCGATCCAGGCTCGGCGGGACATCGACCCCGCCACCCACGCCGTCATGACAGGTGCGCCGCATCAATGGCGGACTGCAGCGAGCGGATGTAGCCGTCGCTGGTGACGGTCGCGCCACTGACCACGTCGATCTTCGCGCTCTGGGAGGCGACGGTCTCGGAGTTGAGGACGGGGACGGCGACCCTGTTGATCTCAATGTCGCGTGGGTTGTGATCCGGTAGCTGCACGGTCTCGGCGCTGACGATCCGGCCGGCCGCGACGGTGATCCGTACCTGGACGACACCCCACCTGGTGTTGACCGCGGATCCGGTCGTAGCTGTCGATTCGCCGGAGGTGGTGCCGGAGGTGGTGCCCGAGGTGGACCCGGAGCCGCTGTCGGACGTCGTGGCGGAGTCGCCGGTACTGACCGCCGCGGCCGAGGCCACGGTGGCACCGGTGCTGGTCCGGTAGCTGAACAACAGTACGAGGCCCGCGACGGTCGAGGCGATGGCTACCACGATGCGGCGCATGTCGGAGTCCCTTCTGGGGCTGACGCGGTTGCGGTCGGGATGGTGCGGTCAGGGGGGCGGGGACGATCGTCCCGGCGGGTCCGGTGCTCCGCCGCAGGCTGGTCACCAGCCAAACCGTTCCATGTGCAACTGTTCTGACGGGACTCCGGCCAGCAGCGCCGCGTCCCGCACGGCGTCCATCCAGGCGTCGGGCCCACAGATGAACACATCGTGGTCGGTGATGTCAGGCACGATCTGCCGCAGCGCGTCGTCGTCCAGCAGGTGGGAGAAGCGTTCCGGCAGCCATGACGAGCGGTCCGGCGAACGATGTCCGGGCAGATAGATGACGCGGATGCCGCGCATCGCGGCCAGCATATCCAGTTCGTTCCGGAAGATCAGGTCTTCCTCGGTAGCGGCCCGGTAGATCAGCGTCGCCTCGCCGGGGGAGTAGTCGAGTTCCTCCAGCAGCGCCCGGATCGGGGTGACGCCGATGCCCGACGCCATCATCGTCACGCGGCGTCGTTGGCGGACGGCGCCGGTGAGCCGGCCGTAGGGACCCTCGATGTGTACCCGACTGCCGGGTCGCACGTTGGCGAGCGCGGCGCTGCCGTCACCGAGGTCCTTCACGGTGATCCGCAGCCAGCGCGGGTGCGCCGGCGCGGACAGCGAGTAGGGATGGCCACGGGACCAGCCGGGTCCGGTCATGAACCGCCAGATGAAGAACTGCCCGGCACTCGCGCCCAGCCGTTCGATCGCCTGGCCGCGCAGGTGCAGGGACACCACGGCGGGTGCCTCGGCGACGACCCGATCAACGACGAGGCTGTGCCGCCAGGTGCGCAACGCCGGCAGGCCGAGACGGAAGACGATGACGGCGCCAGCCGCGGCCGCGTAGATCGTCCACCAGTACACCCTGGCCCACGGGGTCGAGGTGAAGTCCGCGCCGGTCCACAGTTCGTGTGGGATGGACAGGCCCACCCCGAGGTAGGCGTACAGGTGCAGCAGGTGCCAGGACTCGTAGCGCAGCCGCCGTCGGGCCGCGCGCACCGAGGTCACGACGACCATCACCAGCATCGCGGACCCGGCCGTCGCCAGCAGCATGCCGGGGTAGTCGGTGATCAGGTCCCAGGTCTGCGCCACCAGGCCCGTCCGGGCCGCCGCCGCATAGCCCAAAATGATCAGCACGATGTGGGCGAGCATCAGGTTGAAGGAGGTAAATCCGACGAGACGATGACGTCGGGTGAGCTCATCCTGGCCGTAGCTGCGCTCCACCCAGGGAATCCGCGCCATCAGCAACACCTGGATGAGCAGCAGGTCCGCGGCGACCAAGCCGGTGAGCCGGCCGAGCCCGGTCAGTATGCCGCTGCTCCCGGTGAGGTCGGCGATACCCCCGTGCGCGAGCCACAGGGCCACGACGATGACCATGGTCGCAGCCGCGGACAGACCTGCCATGTCCCGCCACCACAGACGGGGCGCCTTCGGATGGACGGCAGACGGGGCCGGTGGCGTGGGTGGCTGTGTGCCGGTAGGCGGCTGTGCGTCGGTAGGCGGCTGTGCGTCCGGGGCGGCGCCGTCGGATGACTCCAGATATTCAGCTGGCCCCAGCATCGTCAAGCTCATGGGCTGCCCTCCGTGTCCGCGCTCGGCCATGCCGGCGCTCTGACATCGATGGTGGGCAACGGGACTTCAGCGTTGCTGAACACAACCTGTGAGGTTGCTGGGTTCCCGGGCGCTCTTATCCCACCCGACTGCCGGAGTTCACCCGACTGTCGGAGTTCACCCGACTGTCGGAGTTCGCGCGGCGGCGCTCGGGCGACCGACCTGGGCCGCGATCCGCGCGATCCGCGTGATCTGGTGGCGGGGTAGGTCCATCAGCGTTGCGGCGAGCAGGCCCGGATCGGCCACGGCTGCCTCGACGGCGGCTCGGGCGTCCTTCTTGCTCAGTGTGCAGCCGGCGCCCCGGGCCGGGTTCTGGGTCGTCGGGTCTCGGGTCAGAGCCTCCGTCCAGACGTTGCCGACCTTTCCATGGGGCCGGTCGAACAGCCAGCGGACTATGCCTTCCCCCGTGCTCAGCGGGGCGGCCTCGATCGGGACGGCCTCGAGCAGAGCCAGTCGATCATGAGGAAGCCGCCGCCAGCACAGGCGCCATTTCGGCGCGAACAGCGCGCCCAGCGCGCGAAAGCACTCGGGGTTCACCAGGTCGGCATGATCAACAGGGATGAGAGCGACGAGCCGGTCGGCGTTGACCGCGAGCAGCGTGCGGGCGAGCCACGGTCCCGGGTCGGCGCTCAGGTCGGCGGCCACCTGTACTCGTCTGCGTCCACTGAGCGACTTCGGCAGGCCGCCACGCAGTGCCGTGGCGAGCCGGACATGGGCGGGTCCCGCGGGGGAGGTGTCCGGGGCGCCGTCGCCGAGGAACACCAGCCGGCCACCGTCGAGGCCGACCGCGGCAGCGGCCAGCAGTTCCTGGGCGGCCGCGGGCGAGGGCCCTGCGTCCGCTGCGCTCTCCACCGCATGGCGGCCCCGGGTGTAGATCGCGGCGCGGCCCCGGGAACCGGGGGTCGCACCGGCCAGTTGCCGCCATGTCGTCGCGGTCGGCCGGCACACGTACAGGTCGCTGGTCGCGCCTACCGCCTCTGCGCCGTCGTAACCGTTGAAGTCCGCCATGATCGCCTCAACCGTAAGGTGAAGATCGCTGACGGCACGTTGCACCTTCCACCCGAGCGCCGGATGCAGGTCGCTGTGTCCGTAGGCGAGCAGCAGCCGCCCACGTCGGGTGTCGCGCAGGCCGGCCAGCCCCCGGTGCAGGAAGAGAGTCACGCCCTCGGGGGTGTACGGCGGATCGGTGAAGATCAGATCTGCCCAGGACTCGGTCACGGCCGGCAGCCCGAAACGCAGGTCGGCGAACAGACAGCGGATGTCGAGACCCCTGTCCCGGGACTGGGCGTCGATGAACTCCAGCAGCCGCTCGTCGAGGTCGACGACGGTCACCGACAGTCCCGGCACGAGGATGCAGGCGGCCAGCGAGGTGAGATCATGATCGCCGATGCACAGCAGGTGTGCTCGGGTGAGATCGTAGGTGGAGTCCATCCACAACGCGCGCCGGGCCGCGGTCTCCCCGGTTGCCGGGACGTGGTCGAGGTCGATGCGCGACGGCGGTGCCGCGGCCACGAGATCGTCCATGGTGTCCACCAGCGCGCGGTGCGCGGTGAGGCGCGCCGCGAGCGGATCGTTGAGCGCGGTGCGTCCGAGCTCGTCGAAACCGAACCGGTCACGATACGCGGCCACCAGCTGCGGTGAAATCATGACAGCGCCGGCAGCGCCGCTGGATGTCGCCGGGTCTTCGCGCAGCACTCCGGGGACTGCGGCCTCCGGGCGCGCGATCTGACGATCGTCGCGCGCCCTTTGGCCCTCTAGGTCACCGGTGAGGCAGGCGAGCACCTCTTCGACGGTACGGCGGGCCACGCCCGAGGCCCGGACGAGATCACCGATGGTCCACGGCCGTTCGGTCAGCAGCGCGACGACCCGCCGAAGTGGGCGCGCCTGCGCCCCGTAGTCGGCGACGAGGTTCTCAAGCCGGTCGAAGGCCCGTCCGCTCTCCGTAGTGCCGTGGGCTGTCACTTTTTCGCCGTCACCTTCCCATCTTCACGTTTCTCTTCCACTGTCGCTTTCCCACCCTCCCAGGTACGCACGCGCTCGGGCACCAGCGCTGCCCCGTGACGCCGCGTCCCCAAGAGCGGCCCTATTGCCGGGCGCACTATCGCCGGTCGCACGAAGACCGGCGCGCCTCGTGCGGGTACGGATACTCTCGTCGTCGTGCTGAGAACGCTCGATCTGCGCGCGGGCCTGCCGTCGGCTCCAGCGCTGCGCGGGCTGCTGCCCCGCGCGGCGCTCGATGTCGAAGCCGCCCTCGACGCGGTCCGCCCCGTCTGTGATGACGTGCGTGACCGCGGTGATGCGGCGGTCCTCGATGCGGGCGAGCGGTTCGACGGGGTCCGCCCGGCCGCGGTGCGGGTTGCGCCCGACGCGCTCACCGACGCGCTCGACCGGCTCGACCCGCGCGTCCGCGATGCGCTGACCGAGGCGATCCGCCGCTGCCGGCTCGTCCATCGTGCCCAGCGCCGCGAGTCGTTGACGATCGACGTCGCCGTGGGGACCCGGGTCACCGAGCGCTGGCTCCCGGTGGAGCGGGTGGGGTTGTACGTGCCGGGTGGGCGGGTCGCCTACCCGAGCAGCGTGGTGATGAACACGGTACCGGCGCAGGAGGCCGGCGTCGGTTCGATCGCACTGGCCTCGCCACCTCAGGTCGAATGCGGTGGACTTCCGCATCCGACGATTCTCGCCGCCTGCGCCATGTTGGGCGTGGACGAGGTCTATGCCGCCGGTGGTGCGCAGGCGATCGCGATGTTCGCACACGGCACGGCCAGTTGCCCGGCGGTGGACGTCGTGACGGGCCCCGGCAACATCTACGTGACCGCGGCAAAGCGCCTGCTGCGTGGGCTGGTCGGGGTGGACGCCGAAGCCGGCCCGACCGAGGTGGCGATCCTCGCCGACGACACCGCGGATCCCGCCCACGTCGCGGCTGATCTCATCGCGCAGGCCGAGCACGATCCGATGGCCGCCTGCATGCTGGTCACCGCGTCCACCGAGCTGGCCGACGCGGTCGAGATCGAGCTTGCCAAGCAGGTGCCGGCGACCCGCCACCGCGAGCGGGTGGAGGCCGCGCTGACCGGCCAGGGCGTGGTCGTACTGGTCGCCGACACCGACGCGGGTCTTGCGGTGGTGAACGCCTGGGCCGCGGAACACCTGGAGATCCAGACGGCGGACGCCGCCGCGGTCGCCGCCCGGGTCCGCAACGCCGGAGCGGTGTTCGTCGGGCCGTGGGCTCCGGTTTCGCTCGGTGACTACCTCGCCGGGTCCAACCATGTCCTGCCGACCGGCGGTACCGCCCGGCACAGCGGCGGACTTTCGGTATCGGCGTTCCAACGGCAGGTCCACGTGGTGGAGTGTGATCGGGACGCGCTCGTCCAGGTGGCTCCGCGGGTTGCCGCGCTCGGCGGAGCTGAAGATCTTATCGCCCACGTCGACGCGGTGGAGGTGCGCGTGCGATGACCGCCAATCCGGTTGCAGACCATCCGATGGCAGAGCCTGATCCCGTGGCCGGCCGGTCGTTGGCTGCGGGTCGGGTGCGCACGACGCGCCCGCTGACGCTTGACGAGTTGCCGTTGCGTGACGACCTACGCGGCCAGGTGCCCTACGGCGCCCCGCAGCTCGACGTTCCGGTGCTGCTCAACACCAACGAGAACCCGCACCCGCCGTCCGCCGGTCTGGTCGACGCCATGGGCAAGGCCGCGGCGCTCGCGGCCACCGAGGCCAACCGGTACCCCGACCGCCAGGCCGAGGCGCTTCGCGCGGACCTCGCCTACTACCTGACCTCGGACGCCGGTTTCGGGCTGCGGACCGATCAGGTGTGGGCGGCCAACGGGTCGAATGAGGTGCTCCAGCAGCTGTGCCAGGCCTTCGGTGGCCCCGGGCGGGTCGCGCTCGGATTCGAGCCCTCCTATTCGATGCACCGGCTCATCGCGATGGCGACCGCGACCGGCTGGGTCGGTGAGCCCCGCGAAGCCGACTTCACCCTCGCTCCGGCCGCGGTGGCGCAGGCGATCCGCCGGCATCGGCCGTCCCTGGTCTTCCTCACGTCACCGAACAACCCCACCGGCACCGCGCTGCCGACCGAGGTGGTGACCGCCGCGTGTGCGGCCGTCGGCGAGACGGGTACCGGCATGGTCGTCGTGGACGAGGCCTACGCGGAGTTCCGGCGGGCCGGGGTCCCCAGCGCGCTCACACTGCTGCCGGCAGCGCCGCGGCTGGTGGTGACACGGACGATGAGCAAGGCGTTCGCGCTCGCTGGCGCCCGGGTCGGTTACCTCGCCGCGCAGCCGGCTGTCATCGACGCATTGCAGCTGGTGCGGCTGCCCTACCATCTGTCGACCTTCACCCAGGCGGTCGCGCGTACGGCGCTCGCGCATGCCGACGAGCTGCTCGGCACCGTCGAGGCGGTGAAGGTGCAACGGGACCGGATCGTGACCGAGCTGACCGGGCTCGGTTGCGCGGTGGCTCCCAGCGACGCGAACTTCGTGCTGTTCGGACGGTTCCCCGATCAGCGCGGCGTGTGGCAGGCACTGCTCGACGCGGGCGTCCTCGTCCGGGATGTCGGCCTACCCGGCTGGTTGCGGGTCACCGCCGGGCTGCCCGGTGAGATCGACGCATTCCTCGCCGCCACCCGCGTCCTGCTGGCCGACCCTGCTATGACACCGATCCCGCTTTGACACCGACCCCACTTTGACACCGACCCCACTTTGACACCGACCCTGCTTTGACACCGACCCTGCTTTGACACCGACCCTGCTTTGACACCGACCCTGCTTTGACACCGACCCTGCTCGATGACCTCGGCGCGGTCATGACGCCGGCGCGTTCCGATCTTCAGCCGCCGGATTCCGGGAAGGAATGACGACCATGGGCCGCACCGCTCGGATCGAACGCAAGACCTTGGAATCACATGTCGTCGTCGAGCTGGACCTCGACGGCACCGGCGTGTCGTCGTCGTTCACCGACGTCCCGTTTTTTGACCACATGGTCAGCCAGCTCGGCAAGCACGGCGGCTTCGACCTGACCGTGCGCACCCGCGGCGACCTGCACGTCGACGCCCACCACACGGTCGAGGACACCTCGATCGCGTTCGGTGAGGCGCTGCGCGAGGCACTCGGCGACAAGACCGGGATCCGGCGGTTCGGTGACGCGCTGGTACCGCTGGACGAAGCGTTGGTGCAGGCGGCGGTGGACCTCTCCGGCCGGCCGTACTGCGTGGTCGTCGAGCCGGAGTTGATCGAGCTCATCGGCACCTACGACACGACGCTGACCCGCCACGTGTTCGAGTCGATAGCGGCGTCCGCGCGGATCGCGTTGCACGTGCGGGTGGTGTCGGGCCGCAACGCCCACCACGTGGTCGAGGCGCAGTTCAAGGCGGTGGCACGGGCGCTGCGGGACGCGGTCGCGCTCGACGGGCGGGTGGCGGGTGTGCCGTCCACCAAAGGTGTGCTGTGACCGGTCCGCGGGTGGTCGTCCTGGACTACGGATCGGGGAACCTGCGCAGTGCGCAGCGGGCACTCGCCCGGATCGGCGCAGCCGTGACGGTGAGCGCCGACCCGGCCGCGGGCGGGGCCGCGGACGGGCTCGTGGTGCCCGGGGTGGGTGCCTTTGCCGCATGCATGGCCGGGATCGCCGCGGTCGGCGGGGCGGGCGTCATCCGCGGACGGATCGCCCGCGGGCAGCCGGTTCTCGGGATCTGCGTGGGCATGCAGGTCCTCTACGACCTGGGGGATGAGCACGGGGTGCGGACTCCCGGCCTCGGCGTGCTCACGGGGCAGGTTCGGCGTCTGGACGCGCCGATCCTTCCGCACATGGGGTGGAACACGGTGGCCCCGCCGCCCGACACGGTGCTGTTCGACGGGCTGCCGGCGGACACGCGGTTCTACTTCGTCCACTCGTATGCGGCCAAGGCGGAGCCCGGGGACACCGTGGCCGAGCACGGTGAGCCTTTTGCCGCCGCCGTGGAGCGAGGTCCCCTGTGCGCCACCCAGTTTCATCCGGAGAAGTCCGGCGATGCCGGTATCCACCTGCTCGCCAACTGGCTACGCACGCTGGGCTAACTGCACTGGGGCCTCCGGGTGCGCGAAAAGGCCATGATCGCGCACCCTTTGGCCGGGCTAGCTGCACTGGGCCTCCGGGTGCGCGAAAAGGCCATGATCGAATATGGTTGACGTGATCAACCACGCAGGCCGCGCCGCAGGATAGGGCCGGGTCTGCCTGCTGCGCGCCGAGCTGTACTGGTTCCATGGTGGGGTGGGGGTGTCCGCCACGGAATGGAGCGCGCGGCGGTCCCGTCCC
>NZ_CAUVXP010000040.1:0-36605 GCF_963555955.1 Protofrankia sp. Cas3 | reverse complement strand
GGAAGGATCCGGGCAGCTCCACGTCGCTGTCCGGGTGGAGCAGCTCGGACTCCTCAGCGTGGCTCCAGGCCGGATTCTGCAAGATGGCGTCGCATTCGGCGTAGCCCGGTACAAGGTGTGGGCCGAGCAGCCCCGGGACAAACGGACCGGCAGCGCGCAGAACGTCATAACTGCGGTACGGGTCGTGCCGCCATGCGGGCGTGAAAGCGTCGATGACAGCGTGCTGAACGCTGGTGGTTTCTTCGACCGCGGCAGCGGTGATGTGCCGAGTGCCGGCGAGGTCCACGTGCAACTCCGTTCGGTGAGGAGAACCGGCGGTGTAGCCAATCGACCGGGCGTGCGCAGGTGGCACCCGCGAAGGACACGCGTCATGCTGGATCCCACCGGCGTCGAACGTCAAGATTCGCCGGCCGAGTTCTATCGTTTGATTGAGTGTGTCAACGCGGTTGTTCGAACAGCCACCACCCGTTCAAACAACCGCTGTCCGGTGGTCGCGTTCATGACGTTGGTGGAGGATGGGGCCACGGATATCAACCTTCGTTACGCTTCGCCGGCCGGACGCTGGGTGCTGCTCGCCACGGTGCTCGGGTCGAGCATCGCCGCGCTCGACGCCACCGTCGTCAACATCGCCCTCCCCCGGATCGGCGCGGACCTCGACACCGGCCTGGCAGGGCTGCAATGGACGGTTAACGCCTACACCCTCACCCTTGCCGGCTTTCTCCTGCTCGGCGGCTCGCTCGGTGACAGCTACGGCCGGCGCCGGGTGTTCCTCATCGGTGTGCTGTGGTTCGCCGCCGCCTCGCTGCTGTGTGCGGTCGCCCCGACGGCCAGCCTGCTGATCGCGGCCCGGGCACTCCAGGGGTTCGGTGGCGCTCTGCTGACCCCCGGCAGTCTGGCGATCATCGAAGCGAGCTTCCATCCCGACGACCGTTCGGCGGCGATCGGTGCCTGGTCGGGTCTGGGTGGCGTTGCCATCGCCATCGGCCCGTTTCTCGGGGGCTGGCTGGTCCAGGCCGTCTCCTGGCGGCTGATCTTCCTGATCAACCTTCCGCTCGCCGCCGTCGTGGTCTGGGTGTCGGTGCGCCATGTGCCCGAAACCCGTAATCCCGCTCCGGCCGCCGGCCTCGACCTGCCCGGGGCGCTCCTGGCAGCGCTGGGCCTGGCCGGCGTGATCTACGCGCTCACCGAGGGCAGCACGCTGGGCTGGGGATCCCCGGCCGTGCTCGTCACCGGTATCGGCGGGGTCGCGGCGCTGGTGGCGATGGTCGTGGTGGAGGCACGCAGCCCCCATCCGATGCTGCCGCTGGAGATCTTCTCCTCCCGCCAGTTCAGCTCCGCCAACCTGGTGACGTTCGTCGTCTACGGCGCGCTGGGGGGCTCGATCTTCCTGCTTCCGGTCGTCCTGCAGAAGGTCGCCGGGTTCTCGCCCATAGCGGCAGGAGCCGCCCTGCTGCCGGTCACGATCCTGATGCTGACCCTGTCGGCCCGGGCCGGCCGCCTCGCCCAGCGCATCGGGCCCCGCCTGCCCATGACCGTCGGCCCCATCGTCGCCGGTACCGGCCTGGCGCTGCTCACCCGTGTCGACGCCGGGAGCACCTACCTCGGTACCGTGCTGCCGGCGATGACCGTGTTCGGGCTGGGGCTGTCGCTGACGGTGGCGCCGCTGACGTCCACGGTCCTCGCCGCCGCCAGCGATCGACACGCGGGGGTGGCCTCCGCGGTCAACAACGACGTCTCCCGGGTGGCAGGCCTTGTCGCGGTGGCCGCTCTGCCCGTCGTCGCGGGCATCTCCGCGAGCGCCTACGCCAACCCCGACGAGCTGGCAGCCGGTTTCCACACCGCCATGTGGATCACAGCGGGGATGTGCGTGACCGGGGGCCTGCTCGCCTTCCTCACGATCCGACGGCCGGCCCCCACGCGGCGGCCCGCCGTCAGCGTCCACCGCTGCCCCCTGGAAGCTGCGCCGTTGTGCGGCCCGGACGAATCCCGGGCGCCCGCGCTGCGCTACACCGCAGCCGGGACAGATCGGCCAGCCGCAGGGTGATGAGCCACGACGGGCCGTGAATGTCATCCCGATCGGGTGAGTACGACGGCGGCGAAACCGCCTAGCGTTGTACCGCACAGCGCCGCCTGTCTTCATCCAACCGCTCGGCGGCCCGCAACATACATCGATCCACATAAATCGATCCACTATAAAGGAGAATGAGCGGTGCCCGAACGCTATGACGTCATCATCGTCGGGACCGGCGCGGGCGGCGGGACGCTCGCGCACACACTCGCCCTCTCAGGCAAAAAGATTCTGCTGCTGGAACGGGGCGACTATCTGCCGCGGGAGACGGCGAACTGGGATCCCGCGGAGGTGTTCGTCGACGGCCGGTATATTTCCGCCGAAACCTGGTACGACGCCGACGGCAAGGCGTTTCAGCCGCAGGTCCACTATTTCGTGGGGGGTGCCACCAAGCTGTACGGGGCAGCGCTCTACCGACTGCGGCCACAGGATTTCGCCACGGTGCGTCATGTTGACGGCGTCTCGCCGTCCTGGCCGCTGTCCTACGACGACTTCGAACCGTGGTACACGAGGGCGGAGTGGCTCTACCAGGTCCATGGAAACCACGGTGATGATCCCACCGAAGGCCATTGGAGCAAAGAGTACCCCTGGCCGGCGGTCTCCCATGAACCACGGCTGCAACAGATCTTCAATGATCTGAAAACCGGCGGATACCAGCCCTTCCACGCGCCGTGCGGAATCCTGCTCGACGAGACGGACCGGGCGAAAAGCGCATGTATCCGCTGTGCGTGGTGCGACGGGTATCCGTGTCTGGTGCACGCCAAGTCCGATGCGGAGGTGATCGCGGTGCGGCCGCTGCTGGACCGACCGAATGTCACGCTCCTCGTCAACGCCGAGGTCATCAGGCTGGAGACCGACCCGACCGGCCGCATCGTTACCGGTGTCGTCGTGTCCCGCAACGGCGGTCACGAGGTCTACGAGGCCGACATCGTGGCCCTCTGCGCCGGCGCCGCGAACAGCGCCAAAATCCTGCTCGCCTCGGCCGGTGACTCCCACCCCCACGGGTTGGCGAACGGCTCGGACCAGGTCGGCCGAAACTACATGTTCCACAATTCCAAGGCCGTGGTCGCTCTTTCCGACGAGCCCAATGAGACGGTCTTCCAGAAGACCCTCGGACTGAACGATTTCTACTTCGGTAGCGATGACTACCCGTGGCCGGCCGGCAGCATCCAGATGGTGGGCAAGTCGAACGCGGCGGCCATGCGTGGCGAAGAACCGACGCTCACCAAGCTGGCCCCGAAACGGAGCCTGGAAGAGACGGCCAGGCATGCCGTCGACTTCTGGCTGAGCACCGAGGACATCCCCCGCCCGGAAAACCGCGTCACCCTGGCGCCCGACGGCAACGTCCGCCTCGCCTATACCCCGACCAACAACGACGAGGCCGGTCACCTGTACCACCAGCTGAAGAAGATTCTCAATCACATCGGCATGTCCGCGCACCACGTGCTCCGGAAGAACTTCTACATGTCCATGAACATCGAGATCGCCGGTGTCGCGCACCAGGCCGGCAGCGCCCGGTTCGGCACCGATCCCGCGACGTCGGTGCTCGACGTGAACTGCAAGGCCCATGAACTCGACAATCTCTACGTCGTCGACACCAGCTTCTTTCCCAGCATCGGCGCGGTGAATCCGGCACTCACCGCCATGGCCAACGCCATCCGAGTCGGCGAGCACCTGTGTGAGCGGCTGCAGTAACGCGGGCGACCGGGCAAGAACCGGTACCGGACGGATACCGGATACCGGATGGCGATGGCGAGGATGCATGGCCAGCAGGACCGAAACGACCGTCATCTACGCGGCCGGTGCCGCGCAGGGCATTACGCTGGTGACCTTTCCCGCCGCGAGCGCCATCTTCACCGACCCGGACAGATACGACCTGTCGAGCACGCAGTACGGGAGCATGTTCCTCCCGCAGGTCGTCACGGCCGTCACCGCCGCGCTGCTGGGTGCGCGCCTGGGCCGGCGTTTCGGCACGAAGCGGGTGTATCTGGCCGGCCTGTGCGCCGGTCTGGTATCCATGACGCTGCTCGTCCTCAGCCAGCTGTTCACCGCGGAACAGTCCGTCGCCTACGGAATGCTGCTGCTGGCGACGGCGAGCCTGGGCGCCGGATTCGGCCTTACAGTACCCGCGCTGAACACGTTCACCGCCGCGTTTCACCCCCGGGCCGTCGACGCGTCCATTCTCACGCTCAACGCCCTGCTCGGTCTCGGCACGATGCTCGCCCCGGTGTTCGTCGCCGTGTTCGTCGGCCTGGGCCTGTGGTGGGGCCTCCCGCTGATGTCGGCCATCCTGCTCGCAATTCTTCTGGTGATAAGCCTGCGCCTCCCCCTGCGGGCGCAGACGCGCGAGGCCGCCGAAGGCGCCGGGGCCACCCGGGTCGGGGCTGGCCTGCCCGCCCGGCTGTGGGTCTACGCGGCGTTCGCGGTCGTCTACGGTCTGTGCGAGACGGTCAACGGTAACTGGGCTCAACTGGACATGACCGGTGAGCTGGGTGCGTCAACCACTGTGGCCTCCCTCGCCCTCACCGCGTTCTGGGCAGCCGTCACCGGTGGGCGGGTGCTGTTCGCGGCCATCCAACGCTGGTTCCCGGCCCGGTGGGCATTCCACCTGCTGCCCTTCGTCCTCGCCGTCGCATTTGTGAGCATTTCTGTACTCCCAGCGGACGCGCCGGCCATGGGTGTGCTGACGTTCGGGCTGGCCGGCCTCGGCTGCTCCGCGTTGCTGCCACTCACGATCAGCTTCGGCCAGGAGGAACTCACCGCCATCCCGGCGACGGTGTCGGGCACCGTCATCGCCTGCTACCAGCTCGGCTACGGCATCGCCGCCTTCGGCGTCGGCCCCCTGCACGCACACGGAATCAGCCTGGCCACCGTGTTTGGCGCCACCGCCGCTGTCGCCGTCGCCATGGGACTGCTGTCATTCCTCGTGGCGCGGCTTCGACCGAGCCCGGCTGCCATCCACCCGCGACCCGACCCCGCGATCGCGGCCCGCCTCCGATACAAATGATCAAAACCTGACCGTGGGCCGTGGGCCGTGCCCTCGCCGAGCAAGGCGTCGCGGCAGCGGACGTCATACGAACCGCCGCCGGGCATGCTATAGCGTCACTGCTATGCCTTGGGGTACCGTCGAGTTGGAGCCGGAGGTCCGGGACTGGCTGGAGCAGTTGCCCACAGCGCACTTTGCTACGGCGGCGTTCTATATCGATCTACTGGCTGAGCAGGGGCCGTTGTTGGGTGAGCCCTACACACGGCAACTCGACGGCAAGCTCCGGGAGTTGCGGTTCCACGTGGACCGACAGGCGGTCCGGGTCACGTACTGGCTTGCCTCGGGGCGACGGGTGGTGCTGTTGACGATGTTCGTCAAGACCCGGATGCGGGAGGTCGGAGAGGTCGCCCGGGCCAGGCGAGCCCTAGCACGCTGCCTGGCCGAGGAGCACACCTTAGACGAGGAGGACGGGGACAGTGACTGAGCGGATCGAATGGGCGCAGCTGCGGGACCGGCGGATGAACGAGCCTGGCGCGCAGGAGGCTTACCAGGCCACCCGGCTGGCGTTCGAACTCGGCCGTGGTGTCCGCCAGTTGCGCCAGCAGCGAGGCTGGAGCCAGACCGAGCTCGCGCGGGCGGCTGGCATGACACAGTCAGCGGTGGCGCGGTTCGAGGCCGGCGGCACGGTGCCTACCCTGCCTGTTCTCGACCGGCTCGCTGATGCTCTCGACGCAGACCTGGTCGTCCGGGTTACGCCCCGGTCTCACGTCGCGTAGCCCGCCGGACGCCGTCGCCGCCCCTGCGCTCCCTGAACCTGCCGCGGTTCTCGCCCATGATCTGGGGCTGTGGGGTTACGATGCGGACCGCTTTTCCAGCGCCCCACGTCCGGCACGACCAACGGTTCCCTTCGCCATGGAGTCGTGACAACGGTAGGAAGGTGTTCCTACCGCGCGCTATGGTATAGCCATGACCGTACGGAAGCTGTCGATCTCGGTGCCGCCTGAGATCGAAGAGACGATCAGAGCTGCGGCTGCCGACGAGGGCAAGCCGGTGTCGACGTGGCTTGCCGAGGCTGCCGTCGAGAAGGCTCACATCGCCGCCCTGCACGCGGCAGGCCGCGCAGCCGCGCGGGAGATGGTGGCCGAGTACGAAAACGAGCACGGCACGCTGCCCGAGGGGTCCCGGCAACGCGCCCGCGAGTTCCTGATGGAGGCCGGGCTGCTCGACGACGAACCATGGCGGGCAGCCGGGTAGTGCGCACGATCGTCTACGACACCGGCGCTCTGTTGGCCGCCGAACGGCGCAATCCCGATTTCCTCGCCCTGCACGACGAACTGACCGCCGCTCGCATCCGCCCGATCGTGCCGGTGGTGGTCCTTGCCCAAGCCTGGCGCGGCGGCCCGCAGCACCAGGTCTCCCGCGTCCTCAAGGGCTGCGACATCCGCCCCGATGATGGGCCAACCGGTCGCGCCGCCGGTGTTGCCTGCGGCGCCGGCGGGACCGCCGATGTCGTGGACGCGATCGTCGTCGCGACCGCCGTCCGGTACCAGGCCTCGGTGGTCACCAGCGATCCCGATGATCTGAATCACCTCGCCGACTCCATCGGTGTCAAGCTCCGGCTCTTCACCATCTGACCAACCGCGAGGGCCACGTCACCACGCGGGTGTTGGCGCGATCGTGGCGATTGGATCGCCGCTTCCACAAGATCAAATCAGGGTGAAGTGCCGTCAACAGCGTTGACTACGATGTTCGTCACGATAACGCCCAGGTACTCGGCTGCGTGTAAGTTTCGGTTCCGCCGTAGACGCCTAGATCCGCTGGTGGCTACACTAGCCATGGTCATTATGGCCACTTGAGTCCGTGTCGCTGGAGCCAAAGCCACCGGAGCCAAGGCGGCTGGAGCCAGCGGAGCGCCACACGTGAACGTTGGTATTCGGGAGTTGCGGGACGGCCTGAGCCATCACCTTGCCGATGTGCGAGCCGGTCACACGATAACCATCACCGATCATGGACGGCCGATCGCCCGTATCGTGCCCGTGCACCAGCCGACAGTTCTCGAACAACTCATCGCTGAGGGGCTGATCGAACCTGCTCATACCAGGACGCGTAGCCAGCCGAGCCCGGTCCACGCGACAGGTTCGGTGAGCGAGCTGGTCAACGACCAGCAACGATGATCCGCTACTTCGACACGTCGGCGTTCATACCACTGCTGATCTCCGAATCGGGCACACCTCAGGCCAGCCGACTCTGGGAGAAATCCGATCATGTCGTCTCGTCGCGGCTGCTCTACGTCGAGACAGCCGCAGCCCTCGCCCAGGCCAAACGGATGCGACGGATTGACGACACAACGCACAGCGAAGCGATGACGTCCCTGGAGCAGCTGTTCAGCGCGTTCGACGTGGTTACGGTGGACGACCGTCTCATTCGCAGGGCCGCGATCCTCGCTCACGATCTGGGACTGCGAGAGTACGACGCGGTCCACTGCGCGGCAGCCGAACAGCTGGCGTCACCGGAGCTGGTCGTCGCCGCCGGGAACAGGATGCTCCTGCAAGCCTGCCGTGAACTCGGCATGGCAACGGTCGACACAAGCGGTTCATGACCCAGCCGCTCAGTGTGGACGAGACCTTACTCCTTGAGGCCGCCGACCCTTGGAGCCTCCGAACGCGCGACAAGAGCCACAATCACGTACTCCCTTGCTGCTGGCCGCCGGAGTCCAGTCGCGCAGTCGCGCACCGCAAGATCCTCAGCGGCGGCGCGGCAACCCGCGAGAACACGCTTCGCTACCCCACCAGGTGCACGGCGCAGAACGGCGTCGCGGCCTTTGCCAACCGGCCGTCCGACGTCACCAACGTGAGGTCCCGAGCCTCCGCGAGAGCGACATACGCCGCGTCGTAGGCACTAATACCGAAACGCAGTTGCCACATGCGCGGCAGGAGAAGGTCGACAGGTACATGGTCGACGCCGAGCTGAGAGAGCCGCGTGACGGTACGGCGCGCCAGGTCGTCACTGATCTTCTTGCCGAGCGCGAGCCCTCGCACAACGGAGAACACCTCGACCTGCCAGTGTTCGGGCGCGGCCCACTCGGCGTCACGTTCCAGGGCCTCCCGTGCCCCTCGGCCACGGTCGTCGGCGTAAACAAGCGCGTTCGCCAGAACGGAGGCATCGACGACGATCATTCGACCTCGCTGGCCCCGGACGGCTGGCCACCACGTTCGGGGCGGGCGGTCGCCAGAACCTGCGCGGCGTCCGGAGCCGCGGCGTCCGCACCGTCTCCTGTCGCCAGCTCCCGCTCGACGGCGGCCAGGATCCCCTGGTTCCGCGCGAACCGGGCTTGGCGCGTGAGCAGTCCAAGCAGGAAACCCTGGAGGGACTGGCCCTGCTGCCGGGCATATGCACCCAGCGCGTCTCGGACGTCTTCCGGCACCTCGCGGATTGTCACAGCAACAGGCATGCATGCATTATGCCTTCATAACGCAGGCACGATCAAGCGAAGGACGCTTACCGTCCCCACAAGATCAAAGATGGGCGGAATGCCGTCAACAGCGTTGACTACGAGATGCGTCACGATAACAGCACGCTATGAACGGGGTGGGTCAGCTGTGACGCAACGCGGTGAGCCCGACCGCGAGACGAGTGACCGTGTCGGATGGCGGCAGGATGACGCGGGTGCTCCACGGGAGTAGAACGCGGACTTCGGCGGCGGTGTGCCAGGCGCCGAGCAGGCCGGCAGTGAGCGCGGCGACCGTGTCGGTGTCGCCGCCGAGAAGAACAGCGCGGGTGATGCCGTCGGGCAGCGATGTGGCGGTGTGCACGCAGTGCAGAACGGCGGCCACGGTCTCGTAGGGATCAAGGCCGATGCCGCTGTTTGGAGGGGACCACGTGCCGGCGGCCACGGCTCGGAGCATCAGGAGCAGTGAGGGGTCCGCACCGAGTCGGCCCGTGCTCACCGCAGCCTCGGTGACAGCGATGTCGATCAACTGCCGCGGCTGTTCGACAGCCAGCGACCAGGACGCGCACGACGCGGCGACCAACGCCGCGGCCTGGGCTTCCCGGCCGGCGTGGGTGGCCCGGGTCAATTCGAGTGCCGAAATGCGGCGCGGTTCGGCAGCCCGGGGCGGGGTGGACCAGCCGACCGGCAGAACGCGCA
Organism: Protofrankia sp. Cas3; assembly: GCF_963555955.1. Lineage (NCBI taxonomy): Bacteria > Bacillati > Actinomycetota > Actinomycetes > Frankiales > Frankiaceae > Protofrankia > Protofrankia sp. Cas3. The sequence continues at coordinate 27,404 of NZ_CAUVXP010000040.1, read as the reverse complement.
TGGGGCCGCCGTTGGTGTTGCCTGCGTCCGGCAGTTGACCGGTGCGTCGGAACCGGCCGATCGCCGCCCGGGTGGACGGGCCGAGGCCGGGTATCCCGTCGGCACGGTCGCTTACTCAGCAGATCATCGGGTGCGAGCCGTGTCCACGCGCCCGAGGCAACGCGATCAGGCTCACCCGCAGCAGATTAGGAGGGTGGACGCCGAACAGCCCAGGGGCCACAATTGTGGCCATCACGATCGAGTCGCTCCGCACCGTCCGCGACCACCTGTCCGAGTTCGTCGACCGGGTCGAGGGGCAGCACGAACGGATCGTGCTGACCCGCAACGGCCACGCCGCCGCCGTACTGATCAGCCCCGAAGACCTCGCCCAGATGGAAGAAACCATCGACGTCCTACGCGACCCGCAGGCACTGGCAGACATCCGCGAAGCCGACCAGGCATACGCCGGCGGCGACGTCCTGCGCGGCACCGCGGCCGTACGCGACCTGCTCAGGTGAACGACACCGACTACGAGCTCGTCCTCACCCCACCCGCCCCACGCGCCCTCACCAACCAGCTACCCGAGGCCGTCGCCACCGCCGCCGTCGAATTCCTCACCACCGCGTTGGTCACCGCCCCCCACAGAGTCGGAAAACCCCTGCGCTTCGACCTCGAAGGAATCTGGGCTGCCCGACGAGGCACCTACCGCATCCTCTACAGAATCAACGAAGACAAACACGAAGTCGTCGTCCTCCGTGTCGAGCACCGCCGAGACGCCTACCGACCACTGTGACCTGCAACGCAAGCCCTCGAACGCTCCCGACCAGCACCTGCGCCGCAGGCCGCGACAACGCGGCGAATCTCAGCCGTTCCGACCGGATTCCGTCGTCTCGATGGCCGCGCCCTTCCGCAGGACGTCCCGCTCCGCCCACAGCCGTCGGTTCTCGTCACGGATCCGGTCCAGCTCCTCCCGTTCCGCGTCCGTGAGCCCGCCCGCCCGGACCTCGCCCGCGCCCACAGCCGAGTCCGCCGTCGTCCGGTAGCCGCCGCCAGCGCCGGTCGAAGCCCCGGCGACTACCAGGCCGGATTCCGATCGAGACGACAGCACGGGGTCAGGGCGGCCTGCCGACCGTGCGGCCTGCTTTCCGGTCGGCTCAGGTCGTCCAGTCGACGACGGTCAGTTCGTCCGCTGCCGCGATGACGATCCCGTTGCCGCCGCAGGACGGGCATGCATCGAGACGGCCACCGTCGTACTCCCGCGCGCAGGCGAAGCAGCGTAGCCGGTCGACCGCGGTCCGCCATTCCACCTGACTGGCTTGCAGGCAGGTGCCGGTGGCGGCACCGTGCCAGGCCGCGGCGGCGGAGTCGATGTCGACACCGGTACCGACCGCGAGCACCACCGTGCGCACCGCCGCTCCCGCGCTCGCCTCCACGAGCGCGGCGACCGCCGCCCGGGCGAGACCGGCCTCATGCATCTGCGGGCACCGCCACTCCCCAGCTCGCCAGGATGGTCCGGGCCGCGGCCACCATCGCCGTGACCCTGGAGTCGACCAGCGGGCTGAGCCCCCAACGGTCCGCGATGGACTCGGGCACGACGCCGACCAGCGCGACATGGCGCGGGGCGCAGCCCGCGAGCTCCGCGGCCGACAGGGCGTCCACAAGGCCGACGTCGTGCGCGGTCGCGCGCACCCCGTGGCCGCGTCGGACATCACCGTCACCGATGACGATCACATCGCCCGGCCTGCCCTGCGCGCTCGACACCGCGTCGAGGACGAGCACCGCGCGGCGGCCGGCGAGGTAGGGCATGAGCATGAGCCCGAGGGTCCCGCCGTCGAGAACCTCCACGCCCGGGTTCGGCACCGCCGCCAGCCGCCGGGCCGCGACCACGCCGACGCCGTCGTCACCCAGCAGCTCGTTGCCGATACCCAGGACCAGAACGGGCGCCACCGCCTCGTCCCCAGCAGCTCCCGCTGCGGCCCCTCCCCCGCAGCGCTCTCCCCCGGCGGGAACTGCCCCGATCACAGCCGGTCCTTCGGCAGAAACTTGGAACCGGAGAAAATCGAGGAGATCACGCCCGTCCCCTCGACCCGGTCGACCAGCATGGCGCTGTACAGATGGTGAATCATGAATCCCCAGGTCAGCCACATGATCATATGGTGGATGAGCCGAATCGTCGGCAACGAGACCAGGTGGAACACCCATCCGGTGAGAAAGGCGGCCCAGCTCCTGCCTTCCACGCCCCACAGCGCGACTCCGGTCAGTATCTCGACGGCGAACATCGTGTAGAGCACGACGTAGGTCATCCCGGCGAGCGGGTTGTGCCCGACGACCTCGGGCGCCTCACGGTCGATGAACAGGTAGAAGCGCAGCGACGGGATGATCAGGCGCCGGCGTTCGCGGGTGCTGGGGATCCACTCCGTCCACCGCGACCAGCGGTTGGGTGACAGGACATGCCAGGCGACCCGCGCGAGGATCAGATCGATGAAGACGAACGCGGTGACCTCGTGGACCGTTTTCACCCAGGTGACCCAGTAGGCGTCACCGCCGAGACGCAGCTGCGGGTTCCCGATCAGGAAACCCGTCACGCTGAGCACCACCAGCGCCAGCACGAGCAGCCAGTGCACCACCCGCACCGGCAGGTCCCAGACCCGCACCCGGGCGAAGGTCTCCCGCCCGGGTGCCACCTTCACCGGCACGGATCCGCCCGACACGGATCCACCCGACACGGATCCGTCTGGCGCGGCGGCGGTCACTGGACCCGCACCCGGACGATGTCGCGGCCGTCCGCGTCGTACACGTGCGCCGCGCAGGCCATGCAGGGGTCGAACGAGTGCAGCGTGCGCAGCACCTCCAGCGGCCGCCGCGGGTCGAGCACGGGTGTGCCTACCAGTGCGGACTCGTAGGCACCCGGGTTACCCCGCTCGTCGCGGGGGCTGGCGTTCCAGGTCGTGGGGACCACGGCCTGGTAGTTGCTGATCCGTTCGTTGGTGATGACGACCCAGTGCGACAACGAGCCCCGGGGCGCCTCATGGAAGCCGACGCCGCGGGCCCGCCCGGCCGGCCACGTCGAGGGATGCCACTTGCTGGTGTCCGCGATCGTCAGATCGCCCGAGCCGACGTTGTCCCGCAGCCGGTCGAGGAGTTCCAGCGAGTACTGCGCCATCAGCTTGGTCTCCAGACCGCGGGCCAGCACCCGCCCGAGTGTCGACATCAACGCCGTGGGCGGGAGTTGGAGCCGGTCCAGCGCACCCTTTACCAGCGGCCGGATGCGGGCGTCACCCGAGGCGTAGCCGACCAGCATGCGGGCCAGCGGGCCGACCTCCACAGCGATTCCGTCGTAGCGCGGTGCCTTCAGCCACGAGTACTTCCCGTCGACGTCGAGATGGGCGAAGGGTGGCTTGGGGCCGGTGTAGTCCGGGGTGGTCTGGCCCTTCCACGGAGCAAGCGCGGCGCCCGCGCCGTGGCCCGCCTTGTCGCTCACGTTGTCGTAGCGGAACCACGAGTGGGCGACGGACTCGGCTATCCGGGCCGGGTCGAACGGTTCGACCGACGACAGGTTCGCGTCCCGGATGATCCCGCCGGGAAACAGACCGCCTGCCTGCGGTCGGCCCTTGGGCTGCGGTGCCTGGGCGAAATCCCCGAACACCATGTACGAGCCCAACCCGGCGCCGTACCTCGTCCACTCGGGGTAGCCGGCGGCTATCGCGTACAGATCAGGCAGGAACACCTTGTCGACGAAATCCAGCCCCCGCGTCAACAGTTGGGCGAGCTCCGCCAGCGTGTTGTCGTTGATCGCCTCCTGGCTCGTGAGGTCGATCGGGGACGCCATGCCGCCGACGACATAGGTCTGCGGATGCGGATTCTTGCCGCCGAGAAGCGCGTGAACCCTGACATATTCACGCTGAAAATCCAGCGCGTCAAGATAGTGACTGAATGCCAGTAGGTTCAGCTCCGGGCTCAGCCGATAGGCGGAATGCCCCCAGTATCCGTTCGTGAACGGCCCGATGTTCCCGCTCGCCAGGAATGCCCCGAGCCGAGCCTGTACCGAGGCGAACAGCTTCGCGCTCGAGCGCGGATAGTCCGAGATCGACTGGGCGAGCGAGGCGGTACGCGCGGGGTCGGCCTTCAGCGCCGCGGTCGGGTCGATCCAGTCCAGCGCCTGCAGGTGGTAGAAGTGCACGACATGATCGTGGACGAACAGCGCCGCGGCGATGATCTCACGCAGTAGCCGGGCGTTGCGCGGCGGGACCGCGCCGACGGCATCCTCGACGGCCCGCACCGAGGCCAGCGCGTGCACGGTGGTGCAGACACCGCAGATCCGCTGTGCGAACAGCCAGGCGTCCCGCGGGTCCCGGCCTTCGACGATCGTCTCGATGCCGCGCCACATCGTCGAGGACGCGTACGCCTCGGTGACCCGGCCGGCGTCTACCTGCACCTCGACGCGCAGATGACCCTCGATCCGGGTCACCGGGTCGATAACCAGCCGGCTCATGTCGCCTGACCGCCTTTACCGTCGGCATCGGGTTGCGCGGCAACGGGTTGCGCGGCGGCAGTGGCTGTGTCAGTGGCTGTGTCAGCGGCTGCATCCTGGACGTCCGTGGCAGTGCGTGCGATGCCGGTCGCGCGGGCCGCGGCCACCCGGTGTTGGATGACCTTTCCGACCCCGTGCGCCGCGAAGCCGGTCGCGGTCGCCGCGAGAACACCCAGACCGATCCTGTCCGCCGTAAGGCTGAAGTCCCGGGTCGCCACGTGCGGGAGCCGGTCGTAAAAGGGCGACATCGTGTCCCAGAAAGCGGGCTCGGAACATCCCACGCAGCCGTGTCCGGCCGCCACCGGCCAGGACGTGCCGCCGTTGTAACGGACACTGGGACAGTTGTGGAATGTGCTCGGCCCCTTGCAGCCGAGTCGGTACAGACACCAGCCCTTACGGTGACCCTCGTCGCCCCATTCCTGGGCGAACTGGCCCGCGTCGAAGTGGCCGCGACGCGCGCAGGTGTCGTGGATGCGTTCCCCGTAGGCGAACAGCGGGCGGCCGAAACCGTCCCGGGCCGGGAACGCACCGAAGGTCAGATAGTGGACGATCGTAGCGGTGAGGTTGTCGGCGTTGACCGGGCAGCCGGTGAGGTTGACGACCTCGACCCCGCCGACGACGTCCTCCACACGGACCGCGCCGGTCGGGTTCGGGCCGGCGGCGGGGATCCCGCCGAACGCCGAGCAGGTGCCGACGTTGATGATCCCGGCCGCGCCGCGCACGCAGCTGTTCAGTATCTCCTCGGCCGATCGGCCCCCGATCGTGCACGACCCCGGGATGCCGAGCGGCACCGAGCCCTCGACGACGACAAGATGCCCGCCCCGCGCCACCGCCTTGTCCCGGGCGTCCTCGGCGTCGACGCCGGCAGCCGCCATTACGGTCTCGTGATAATCAAGTGAGATCATCCCCAGGATGAGATCGGCGACGGACGGATTGCGCGAGCGCAGAAACGCCTCGCTGTCACCGGCGCAGTCCTGGAACTCCAGCCACACGACGGCGGGGCGGCCGACCCTGTCCAGCGCGGCGGCGACCCGGGGAGCGAGCTGGGGCGGCAGGGCGAGGGTGGCGACCACCCCCGCGCAGAACTTCAGGATCGACCGCCGCTGCACCCCGGCCTCGGTGAGCCGCGCGGCCAGCGAACCGCCCGACGCCCCGCCCCAGACCCCGTCGCCCGGCGGTGACGTTCCGTGTGCCTCGCCCGCCGCAACCGCCCCATAGCTGCCGTTCATGGCTTGCCTCCCACCGGGCTTCAACTGGATGTCGGGTGCCGCCGTGTTCGAATGCGCGTTCGCAGGCGGCACAACGCAGGCGCTGGTCGGCCAGCGGCCGCACGATCATGGTGCTCGTCGTACGGCCTGCGGCCGGTGGCCGGCGGCCTTTAGAAATCTAGGCCGGGGCGTCACGGGATCTGAGCGGTCTGATCGATGACCGGGCCGAAAGCCACGCGATCATGGATCCTTTCGCGCGGCCGGACGGGCCAGGAGGGTCGGGATTCACAGGTCTTCCCGGCCGCCTCGACGGGTCGCCGGACCCTTGTCCGCCGTGACGCACGGCAACAAGACTGACGGACATGAGCCGGCTCGACGACCGCTACAACCTCGCAGACCGAGCCGACCGAACCAATCACGTAGCGGCTGCGGCTGCGGCTGCGCCGGGCGCGGTCCAAGGGCGGGTGGCCCACCGGCTCGAGGTCCACGGGACCGTGCAGGGAGTCGGCTTCCGTCCGTTCGTCTACCGCCTCGCGACCAGCCTCGGGCTGGATGGCTGGGTGCGCAACGACGACGGCCGGGTCGTGGTCGAGGCCGCCGGCCCGCCGCACGCGCTCGCCACCCTGGCGTCCCGGCTGCGAACCGACGCCCCTGCGCTGGCCCGGGTACGCGACGTCCACGTCACCGAACTGGCCGGCGCCACTGCGCACCCGCGGCCGCGCTCGGGCTTCCAGGTCGCCACGTCGGCGCACCGGTCAACCGCGTCAACCGCGTCAACCGCGTCAACCGCGTCAACCGCCGCCACCGGAGTCCGCGAGGTTCCGGCCGACGTCGCCACCTGTCCGGCGTGCCTGGCCGAACTGTTCGACCCGGCCGACCGCCGGCACCGGTACCCCTTTGTCAACTGCACCGACTGCGGACCCAGGGCCACGATCGTCGACACCCTCCCCTACGACCGCGCGCGGACGACGATGAGCGCGTTCCCCATGTGCGGCGACTGCGCGCGCGAGTACGCCGATCCGGCGGACCGGCGGTTGCATGCCGAGCCGATCGCGTGTCCCCGATGCGGCCCCCGGCTCGCCTGGTGGGCGCCCCCGCCGCCCGTGCCGACAAGCGGTGTGGATGCGCTGGCCGCGGCGGTGGCGATGATCGACAGTGGCGGCACCGTGGCGCTCAAGGGACTCGGCGGCTATCAGCTCGTCTGCGACGCGACCAACGACGAGGCGGTCGCCCGGTTGCGGACCCGCAAACACCGCCCCACCAAGCCGTTCGCGGTCATGGTGGCCAGTCTGGACGCGGCGCGGATGCTTGCCCACATCGACGCTGTCGAGGCGGGCCTGTTGACGTCGGCCGCGCGGCCGGTGGTGCTCCTGCGGCGCGCAAACGATTACACCAGTGCCAGTGCCCGCGCAGGCACTCTTGCGCACGCGGTCGGGCCGGGTGCCGGGCGGCTCGGGCTGTTCCTGCCCGCCACGCCCCTGCACCACCTGCTCCTCGCCGACCTGGGCAGACCACTCGTCGTCACCAGCGGGAACGTCTCGGGCGAACCGATCGCGATCGACGACGACGACGCCCGGGACCGCCTCGCCGCGGTGGCCGACGGGTTTCTCAGCCACGACCGGGCCATCCGCTCCCACTACGACGACTCGGTCGTCCGCGTCGTCGCGGGGCGCGGGGCGATGATTCGGCGCGCTCGTGGCTACGCACCGCAACCGCTGCGCCTCCCCATCGGGGCCGGCGAGCCATTGCTCGCCGTCGGCGCGCAGCTCAAGCACACCTTCACCCTGGCCGAAGGGACGACCGCGGTCGTCGGGCCGCACACGGGCGAGCTCTCCCAGCAGCCCACGATGGTGGCGTTCGAGCGCAACCTGGCGCACCTGTGTGCGATGACCGGCATCGCCCCGCGCATCATCGTCCACGACCCGCATCCCGGCTACCTTTCCACCGCCTACGCGCTGGCACACGGTGCGGGCCGGCGGATCGCGGTGGCGCATCACCATGCGCACGTGGCGTCCTGCGCCGCCGAACACGCCGTCACCGGCCCGTTCATCGGTGTCGCCTACGACGGCCTGGGCCTGGGCGATGACGGCACGCTGTGGGGCGGCGAGGTGCTGGTCGCCGACCTCGTCTCCTATCGGCGGGTGGCGCGGTTCGGCCGGGCGCCGTTGCCCGGCGGTGCCGCCGCGCTGCGCCGTCCCACCCGGGTGGCGCTGGGCTACCTGTTCGGCCTCGAACCACTCACGGAACCACTCACGGACGACTCCGGCAACGAGCGGTCCCGCGCAGCCGACCTGGAGCTCGCCGCGCCGTTCCTGGACCGGCTGAGCGACCGCGAGGTGTCCGTGGTCTCCCGGATGATCGCACGCGGCGTGAACTGCCCGGTCGCCTCCAGCGCGGGTCGGCTGTTCGACGCCGCAGCCGCGCTGCTCGGCCTGTGTGACGAGGTCACCTATGAAGGCGAAGCCGCCGCCGCCCTGGAAGCCGCCGCGCTCGAAGCCCCAGCCGGTGTGCCCACCGGTGACGTCGAGTTGCCGTGGCGGATCGTCCGTCATACCGGTCTGCTCGTCTACGACCCGCGCCCGACGTTGCGGGCCCTGCTGGAGGGACTGCACAGCCATGTCGCCGTCGGCGTCCTCGCCGCGCGGTTCCATGCCACGATCGTCGCGGTCACCGTCGCCCTGTGCACCGACATCGCGCGGCGCCACCGGTTGCGGACGGTCTGCCTGTCCGGCGGGGTGCTGCACAACCAGCTGCTTGCCGGGGCTCTCCCTCCCGCGCTGGCGGACGCCGGCCTCACCCCGCTGCTCAACGAACAGGTCCCGGCGGGCGACGGCGGCGTGAGCTACGGGCAGGCCGCGGTGGCCGCAGCCCGGCTGAGGGAGGACTGAGCCCGGTGTGTCTCGGGGTGCCCGGCCGCGTCGTGACGACGACCGATGTCGCCGGCCTGCTCATGGGCACGGTCGACTTCGGCGGTGTGACCCGCGAGGTCTGTCTCGGCTACGTCCCCCAGGCGCGGGTGGATGACTACGTCATCGTCCATGTCGGCTTCGCCATCAGCCTCGTGGACGAGGCCGAAGCCCACCGCACGCTTGCGATCCTGCGCTCGATGGGGGCACTCGACGAGGAGCTGGGAGCCGACGGGCAGCTGGGAGCCGAACAGCGATGAGGTACCTCGACGAGTACCGCGACCCGACGCTCGCGCGGGGGCTGCTCGCGGCGATCCACACGGTGACGTCGAAACCATGGACCCTGATGGAGGTGTGCGGAGGCCAGACCCACACGATCGTCCGCCAGGGCATCGACGAGCTGCTACCCGCGGGGATCCGGATGATCCACGGGCCTGGTTGTCCCGTCTGCGTGACGCCACTGGAACTCATCGACAAGGCACTGGCCGTCGCCGGACGTCCCGAGGTCATCCTCACCTCCTACGGCGACATGCTCAGGGTCCCCGGGACGAGCACCGACCTGCTGGCGATGCGCGCCCGCGGCAGCGACGTCCGCGTCGTCTACTCACCGCTGGACGCCGTCCGCATCGCCGTCGAGCGCCCCGACCGCGAGGTGGTCTTCTTCGCCGTCGGATTCGAGACGACGGCGCCGGCGAACGCCATGGCGGTGCTGCGCGCCCACGCGCTCGGCCTGCCCAACTTCAGCGTTCTGGTCAGCCACGTGCTCGTCCCACCGGCGATGACCACGCTGCTGGACGCGCCGGACTGCCAGGTGCAGGCATTCCTGGCCGCCGGCCACGTCTGTGCGGTCATGGGATGGACGCAGTACGAGCCGCTGTCGGAGCGCTACCGCGTCCCGATCGTGGTGACCGGGTTCGAACCGCTCGACATTCTGGAAGGCATCCTCATGGCCGTACGCCAGCTCGAAGAAGGCCGCGCGGAGGTGGAGAACCAGTACGTCCGCGCCGTGCACCGGGCCGGGAACATCGCGGCGCAGGACGCCATCCGGCGTGTGTTCACAATTCGTGACCGGATGTGGCGGGGTATCGGCACCATCCCGATGAGCGGGTTCGCGTTCACCGACGAGTTCACCGACTACGACGCCGAGACGCGCTTCGCCGTGGCAGGGTTGACCACCCGGGAACATCCGGCCTGCATCGCCGGAAACATTCTCACCGGGACGCGCCTACCCACCGACTGCGCGGCGTACGGCACTGTGTGCACGCCGCGTACGCCGCTGGGCGCACCGATGGTGTCGACCGAGGGGACCTGCGCCGCCTTCCACAATGCCGGCCGAACGCAGACCGGCCGAACGCAGACCGGGGCGCAGTCGACGACGGTCGCGAGCTCGTCGTGACCGCCACTGACCTGACCAACACTGGCCTGACCAGCACTGACCTAACCAGCACTGACCTGACAGGCGCCAGCTGTCCGTTGCCCCTGATGGAGACCGAGAGGGTCATGCTCGGTCACGGCAGCGGCGGACAGCTGTCCGCCGAGCTCCTGCGCGACGTACTCCTACCGGCCCTCGGCGCAGGCGCAGGCGCAGCGGACGGCGTCCCCGAGGACGCGGCCCTGCTTGACATCGACGGCACCCCCGTGGTGATGAGCACCGACTCCTTCGTGGTGAGCCCGGTCTTCTTCCCCGGCGGCGACATCGGCTCACTCGCCGTGCACGGCACCGTGAACGACCTGGCGATGATGGGCGCCACCCCGCTGGCCCTGGCCGTCGCCTACGTCATAGAGGAGGGCTTCGCCCTGGCGGACCTGCGGCGGGTGACTGCCTCGCTCGGCGCGGCCGCGGCAGCCGTCGGCGTCCCGGTCGTCACCGGGGACACCAAGGTCGTGGGTCGCGGCGCCGCGGACGGGATCTTCGTGACGACCACCGGCATCGGTCGCCGGCTGCCCGGCGCACGGGTGTCAGCCGGGTTCGCACGATCCGGGGATGTCGTCGTCCTGTCCGGTCCCGTCGGCGCCCACGGCAGCGCCATCCTGAGTGCGCGCGAGGGTCTCGGCTTCGAGTCCGAGATCGTCTCCGACAGCCGTCCCCTGCACCGGCTGGTCACGGCCATGGTGGCCAGCGGCGGTCCGGGGATTCACGCGATGCGCGACCCCACCCGCGGCGGGGTGGCATCGGCGCTGAACGAGATCGCCGCGGCGTCGGGAGTCGGAATCGAGATCGCGGAGAACGCCGTGCCCGTCCCGCCCATGGTCGCCGCCGCATGCGACCTGTTCGGCCTGGACCCACTGCATGTCGCCAACGAAGGATGTCTCGTCGCCATCATCGCGCCCGATCTCGCCGACGCAGTCCTGGCCGCGATGCGCGCGCTGCCCGAGGGCCGGCACGCCACCCGTCTCGGCGAGGTCGTCGCCGCCCATCCCGGTCGGGTCGTCATGCGCACCCTGCTGGGCGGCACCCGCATTGTCGACATGCTCATCGGCGAACAGCTCCCCCGCATCTGCTGACCCCGACCTCCGGACACGGCGAGCAACCCTACCGCCCGTAGGCCATCATGATGTCCTCTTGCCTGCCAGGCGTACATGATCGGCACAACAACACTCGACGTCACCGCAGAATAAATCCCAGGAGCGATTTGAACCGCTCGGCGTCTTGATGTGACCGAGATTGACGATCTTCTCAAAGATCTCGGGCGCGTCGGACTCCCGATAGCGCCGGGCACCCATGGAGACCTCGTGCGTCAGTATCTTCTTCGGGTCACCGAAAGAGCCGGTGTCCTTCCCCTGCCGCTTGGCCGGCACGTTCCAGGAGGAGACAAATGTTTCCAGCGAATTCGGGAAGAGCAACAACCAGGCTTCCATCTCAGAGATCGACAGGACATAGTGGGCCGTACCCAACTCTGTCACCAACGCCCGACAAACCCTGGCCTGAATCTCCGCGACGCCATCCCCGTCCACAGAGTCCAGGTCCTCGTGCACGAAAACGCAGGCGAGATCGGCCCTTTCACGGACGGCCCGGGCACGGGCCTTCCGGGCAAGAACGGCGACCCGGTCAGCCAGATTGGCTTCGGTAGCAAGCCTGAGTCGAACACTGTCGCTGATCTCGACAACACGGCCGCGCATCTGCGGGCAGAGTGCTTCCAGTAGGATCCGTAGGCTACGACGGTCGTTGCCATCCTCACCAGCTACAACCACGACCGGATTCCGGGTCGCGCGAACACCGGTGCCGCGGCTCACAGGTCTCCCCCCAACGCTCCGGAGAACCACAGCTCACCGAGAGGCAGACCTTCACTCGCCGCTACGATCTCTCGAACCCTGTCGACGGAAACAGCCGGGATTGCCGAGGATCCGTCGTCGCGGCGTTCGCAGACAATAAGCTCCGCCGGCTTCAACCGGTCGGCGAAGGCCGGAGAATGTGTGGCGATGAGAAGCTGGGTGCGCTCACTCGCCTCCCGCAGCCGGTCGACCAGCAGTTCCAGCGCCTGCGGATGCAGACCGTGGTCAATCTCCTCGATACAGGTGAGGGCAGGAGGCTCAGGATCATACAGAAGGGCCAGCAAGCCCAGCAGGCGAATGGTCCCGAAAGAGGCGTCCGCGAGCTGGGTCGGACGCCGAAGTCCTCGCTCATGAAGCACCACGACGACCTCGCGTGCCGCGCCCGACGGATAGTCGAAGTCAATACCCTCAAGCTGGGGCAGCACCTTGACGGCATCCGACTCCAACCGGAGCCACGCGTCCTCATCTCGATCACGAATGGTCAACAGAAAAGCCGCCAGGTTTGCCGCGTCATGCTCCAACGACTCGTGCCGGGTGCGCGGAAAGCGCGAAGGAAGCCGCGCCTCGTCGACACGCACATCGAAGACACGGAACGATGCCAATCGGTTGGAAAGAGCAGCGACCTCCGCGCCGCCCTCATCCTCGGACAGGCGAGGAAGGGTGGACAGACCACTACTCATCCGACGGATACCGAAGGTCCGCTCGGGTGACTCCTGGAGATCCTTGTCGATCTGCACGACGGCAGCCTTCTCACCGCTGATCGCAATCCGTCGGCCACGCCCCAGCGTGCGCTTGAACTGGAACGACTCGCTGCGCGACAGCGGCGATTCACCGGATTTCACGGTCAGGCGTTCGATCGCGAGCTGGTACTCGTCGGGAGATGTCAGGCTGCTGTACTGAGTCCAGGTCGCCTTGAGATTGATCCGGATGGATGCCGGCGTTCGGTCGCCGCCCTGGAACACCACCTCGTCGAAGCCACCGCGCGCATCGAGTGCGGGCTCCAGGTCGCTATTGATCACGTCGGCCAGAAAGCGGAACACCTCCAGGACGTTGGTCTTGCCGGCGCCGTTCGGCCCGACCAGAACGTTGAGCGGCCCCAGCGGAAGCGAGACCTTCCGCAGGCTGCGGTAGTTCTCCACTTCCAGCTCGATCAGTCGCCTGTCCATGCCACCTCCTCGCTACGATCATCCTCGGCCCCGGACCCGGACCCCATTCGGGCCTCCGAGCGCACGGAAAAAGTCATGATCGCACGCTCTTCGGCCTACTGGTCACAGCTCGAACAGGGTGTCGGATGCCGTCGGTAGAGGCCGGGTCGAAGATGTGTTCCGCGGAACGCGCCCGGTGGGCACGGGCCCGCTCGTCGTTGGACACCGCAGCCCACAGCGGGCGGGTCGACATGGCGCGACCAGCGGATGGTTCAGGTGGGCGCGCGCAGAGGGTGACGGAAGGCGACGGCGCGAGACACTGGTGACTGTGTACGAGCCGTACCCGGCCGAGTGGTCGGCCGACGTCCGCAGGAGGCGGTAGTGCGTTGTGACGCCTGCGACACCGTCGCGATCCGTCCCTACGCCGAAACGGCTGCCTCAGCCTGACGAGGATGTGGCGCAGTGTGCGGTAGTTCTCCACTGCCAGCTCGATCAGTCGCCCCCGTGACGACGGCCGCGGCAGCGACCACAATGGGGGTGACCGGGACGACCGATGGCAAGGGACGCTCCATGACGAAGACCGGCTACACCCACATCACCCTGCTGATCGACCGGTCAGGCTCGATGATGGCGATCCGCGACGACGCCGAGGGCGGCATCCGGTCGTTCATCGCCGAGCAGGCCGCCGTGCCCGGGCAGGCAACGATCAGCCTCTACCAGTTCGACCACGACTACGAGAAGGTCTTCGGCGCGATCCCGATCGGCGAAGCCCCGGAATATCGGCTGGTCCCGCGGGGCTCCACCGCGCTGCTCGACGCCCTCGGCAGGTCCATCGCGGACACCGGGGAGTTCCTCGGCAGCCTTCCCGACGAGCAGCGTCCGGCGACGGTCGTCTTCGCCGTCGTCACCGACGGCCAGGAGAATTCCTCCAAGGAATGGACCCTCGAGCAGGTCAAAAATACGATCAGCAGGCAGACGAACACCTATGACTGGCAGTTTGCGTTCCTGTCCGCCGACCTCAGGGCGGTTGCCGACGCCCGGCAGATGGGCTTCGCCCCGGCAGCGGCCGCGAGTTACAGCCCGGACGGCGACGGTGTCGGCGTCGCCTACGCAAGCCTGTCCCGGTCGGTTTCGCGGACCCGGGCGAGCGGCGCACCGCTGGACCTGTCGGACTCGTAGGGTTCGGACTCGTAGGGTGTCGCCCCGGCATGGTGCACGGTCACATCTACACTGCCGGTCGTGCCCTATACGCCCCCAGCGAGGGTGCCACGATCGGGACCGACGCGCCGCCCGGCCGCACCCGCCGTCCCCGCGGCCCTCCTCCCCGCGTCGGAGATCGACGACGACGGGGCGTACACACGACGAGTCTTCGACGGCTGCGATCTGGCGGGCACCCAGGCCGAGTCCATCGAACTGGAGGGCTGCCGCATCACCGGCACGGACCTGAGCGGTTCGCGGTTGACCCGGGCGATGCTGACCGACGTCGTCATCGAGCGGTCGAGCCTGGCGAACCTGCGGGCCACGAGTTCCTCGCTCGTCCGGGCGGAGATCACGACCTGTCGGATGACGGGATGGTCCTGGTCCGGCGGGCGGCTACGGGACGTGACCCTACGTGACTGCCGAGTGGACCTGGCGAACTTCCGGTCCACCGCGATAAGCAACTCCCTGTTCGAGGGCTGCAACCTCAAACGGGCGGACTTCTACGGCGCCGACCTTCGTGGGGCGACCTTCGAGGACTGTGATCTGACCGGCGCGCAGTTCGCCAAGGCGCAGATGGACGGCGCCCGGCTCGTCAACTGCGTGCTCGTCGAGGTGAACGGGGTCGAGAGCATGAGCGGAGCGGCGGTGTCCAGCCGGGACATCGCGGCACTGGCCTACGCCCTCGCCGGTGCGCTGGGCATCAGCGTCACCGAGAACGACTGATCGCCGAGCACGGCCAGTCCCCGTCGCACCCTCTCTTGCCGGGCGCTCGTATCGCCTGCGGCCTCGCCATGATGTGCCCTGGTCCCCCTGCGTTCGATGGCTGTTCCCCGGGGAGTCGATCGCGCAGGCGATAGTGAGCGCCACACGCAGTGGGGAGGAGCGTCGTGGGTGAATTCGTGTTGGACCGGCGGTTGGCGCTGACCGGGGCAGCAGCAGCAGGCGCGTTGCTGTTGACAGGCGTGACGGCCCGTCCGGCGGCCGCATCCTGGAACGAGCCGGAGACCACGACCGGCGACCAGGCTGCGGCGGAGACCGCAGTACCGTTTCTTCTAGGCGTCGCCAGCGGGGACCCGCTGGCAGACGGGGTCATCCTGTGGACGCGGCTGGTCCGCGACGTCTACGACGCCGGATCGATGCCGTCGCGGCCGATCACGGTGGCCTGGCAGGTCGCGCACGACAGGCGGTTCCACCACCTGGCGGCCGCCGGGGTCACCCGGGCGCTGCCCGAGCTCGCGCATTCGGTCCACGTGGACGTGCGCGGGCTGGAGCCCGGCCGCGACTATTTCTACCGTTTCCGCGCGGGTGGCCAGCTCAGCCCGGTCGGACGTACCCGGACCGCACCGGCCTGCTCCGCCGACCCGCAGCTGCTGCGGCTCGGCGTGGTCAACTGTCAGGACTTCCAGAACGGCTACTGGCCGACGTTCTGGGGACTCGCCGACGAAGACCTCGACGTCGTGTTCCACCTGGGTGACTACATCTACGAGTACGACCCGAACAGCCGCTTCCCCGATCGGGCACACGTCGCCCCACAGACCCCGGGTCTGGACCAGCTGTCCACGCTGGCCGACTATCGCAACCGGCATGCCCAGTACAAGGGTGACCCCGCGCTGCGGGCAGCCCACGCCGTGGCGCCCTGGGTGGTCACCTGGGACGATCACGAGACCGAGAACAACTACGCGGGCTTCGTCGACGAGATCGACGACACCGGTGCGAAGAAGCAGACGCCCGAGGAGTTCCGGCGGCAGCGCGCCGCGGCATACCAGGCGTACTACGAGCACATGCCGATCCGCGCCGACCTGCGCCCCGGCTCGGCCTCGATGCGCATCTACCGCCGCTTCGACTTCGGGCGGCTCGCCCGGATCAACGTGCTCGACACCCGGCAGTACCGCACCGACCAGCCGGGCGGTTTCCCCGGCGACTTCGGTCTGGAGTCGGCGGGCCGGTTGAACACGGCGGGCACCCTCACCGGCGACGTCCAGGAGCAGTGGCTCACCCGAGGCCTGACCAGCTCGCCGACCCGGTGGAACGTCATCGCCCAGCAGACCATGATGAGCCGCACCCGCTTCCCCAACCCGACGGGAGTACCGCCCACCATCGTCGACCTGGACCAGTGGGACGGCTACGCCCCAGCGCGCCAGCGGCTGCTGCGGCTGCTGGCCGACGCTCATGTGGCCAACCCGGTGGTCCTGTCCGGTGACATCCACTCCACCTGGTTCAGCGACCTCAAGGTGGACTTCGACGACCCCGCCTCGCCGACCGTCGCGGTGGAGTTCGTCAGCACGTCGATCAGCTCGAGCTTTCCGGTGGCCTTCGATGCGCCGATCAAGCAGGTCAACCCGCTGCTCAACCCGCACGTTCGCTACTTCAACGGGCTCAGGCGCGGTTATCTGCGCTGCGAGGTGACGCCTGGTACGTGGCGGACCGACGTACGGGTGGTCGACACCATCGATGTCCGCGACGCCCCCGTCCGTACCGACGTCTCGTTCGCCGTGCAGGCGGGCACTCCGGGCCTTATGGCGCTCTGAACCACGCGGGTCAGGACACGACCCAGCCACGCGCCCGGGCGAGATCGGTGAGACGCTGGCGGATCTGGCCGATCTGACTACCGGTCAAGGTCGGGACACCTTCGATCAGGGTCTCGGTCAACACATGCTGAAACTCGGCGGTCGTCAGAACATCACACATCTCGTCGTCGTCGGTGCCCGAACCGGCGGCGTTCGAGCCCGGGGTACGCGGCCAGAACGGACCGACCGCCGCCCGGTCGACAAGACGAACGGCCGAAGCCTTCAGGCCCTTGTCGCCCTCTTCCGCCTTGAACTCGACAAGTGCCCCGGGCCGGAACAGGTGCTTTTCGTCCTGCAGGTCGTTCACATGCATGAAGATGTCATCGCCGCCCTCATCGGGCGAGATGAAGCCGTAGCCACGAATGCCGTCGAACCGCACGATTCTGCCAGTACCCACCGCATCAACCTCTACATCGGGGCGAACGTCCCAGACCATGGGACCGCACGCACATTGCCAGTTGAACCCAACCAAGTCAACCGCTGACGCACCGGAGACAGCAAATGATCATCTAGCTGATAGCGACCCGAGCGGGGACGGTACGCGACAGCCGGCCGACGACAGCAGGGCCTGTCAGTCGCATCGGGGCTGGTCAGCCACATCAGGCCAGGTCCTACGGCCTGGCACGGCTAGGCTGAGAGGTCAGCTGCCCCGGCCGCGACCGACCGATCGACGGCCAGTCGCACCGGCGCCTGCCCACCGCGACCGAAGGGGTCTCGTGACCGACCGCTGGATCCACCTTGACGGCTGTGCCAACGCCCGCGACCTCGGGGACCTGCCCACGACGGCCGGTGGTTCGACCAGGCGCGGGCTCCTGATTCGCTGCGACACCGTACAGCAGCTCACGGTGGACGCCACGAACGTACTGATCAATGAGTTCGGTCTGCGCACGGTACTCGACCTGCGTACACCCAAGGAGGCAGCGGCCGAGGGCCGCGGGCTGCTCGCGGAGACCGAGGTCGGATACCATAACACGGCGTTCATACCCGACCTCTACCTTGTGCCCGGTGACCCCGAACACAAAGTGATCGTCGAGCAGCGGTCCAAGCGGGAAACCGTCGAACACTACCTGGACTATCTGACCCGCCCCGCCAGCGCGGTCCCGACCGCCCTGCGGCTACTCACCCAGCCGGCCGAACTGCCGACCCTGTTCCACTGCGCGGCGGGCAAGGACCGCACCGGCGTACTTGCCGCGCTCGTCCTGGACATCGTCGGAGTACGGCGCGAGGCCATCGTCGACGACTATGTGATGACCAACGAGCGGCTACCGCAGATCAAGACACGGCTCAGCGCGATGCCGACCTACAGCCGAAGCGCGCGCAGCGACATCGGTTGCCGTCCCGAGACCATGGTGACGTTCTTCGAAACCCTCGACCAGCGCTGGGGCGGCGCGGCCGGCTGGGCACTCGGTCACGGCATCACCCAGGCCGAGCTGGACGTTCTGCGCAAGACGCTCGTCGACTGACGCCCCGTCAGCCGCGATCCGGCGCCGACCGCTAAGACCGCCCGGCAATAGGGGCGTGGATCAAGGAGCGGGGCTGGGGTGCGTAGATCGCGAGGCGGCGGAGGGAGGCACCCTGGTGTTGGGTGTCGACCGACGGAGCCGGTGTACGCCCACGGCGGACGGCCGACCGGGAAGGTCGGTTGCCGCTCCTGTGTTGCTACGGCTGTAACTGTGTAATCGTTACAGGCGTTCAGGATGCCGCCGGGCGCGCGATCAAGGCCCGGTTCGCGCGCCCGGCGGCACCAGGGGCGCAGGAGCACGTTCGGGAGGCCGGGATGACTGATCCATTGGATGCCTACTCGCAGGTGGTGACTCAGGTTGCCGCCGCCATCTCGCCGTCGGTCGCAAGCCTGCGGGTGCGGACGCGTCGCGGCGAGGGAGCCGGCTCCGCCGTCGTCTTCACCGACGACGGCTTCCTGCTCACCTCCGCCCATGTTATCGACGGCGGGCCGCCGGCCGGGGAAACGGGCGTCGGGGTGGGTACGGCGGAGTTCACCGACGGCACGGAGAGCCTGGTGGACGTGGTGGGCGCCGATCCGTTGTCCGACCTCGCCGTGTTGCGCGCCCGCAGCGCCACCCCGCCGCCGGCCACCCTCGGCGACGCGGCCACACTCGTCGTCGGTCAACTGGTCGTCGCGGTGGGCAACCCGCTGGGCCTGACAGGCAGCGTCACCGCAGGAGTGGTCAGTGCGCTCGGTCGATCGCTCCCGACCCGGGCCGGCGCCACGGTCCGCATCATCGACGAGGTGATCCAGACCGACGCCGCCCTCAATCCGGGTAACTCCGGAGGCGCCCTGGCCGATGCGAACGCCCATGTCATCGGCGTGAACACGGCCGTCGCCGGGATCGGGCTCGGGCTCGCCGTTCCGGTCAACGCCACTACCCGCCGCATCCTCGCCGCGCTCATGCGCGACGGTCGGGTGCGACGGGCCTACCTCGGGGTCGCCAGCGCCCGGGCACCGCTGCCGCCACGACTGGCCGAGCGGTTCGGCCGCCGGCACGGGGTCCGGCTGGCCGAGGTCGTGGTGGACAGCCCGGCCGGGCAGGCCGGCCTGTTCACCGACGATCTGGTGCTCTCGGTCGCCGGGCAGCCGGTCGCCGCACCCGGGGACCTCCAGCGGCTCATGACCGAGGAGACCATCGGAAACCCGATCGAAGTGACCGTGTGGCGACGTGGCGCGCTCGTCGATGTCATCGTCGTCCCTCGGGAACTGGCGCTCACCTGAGCGGGACGGCCATCACCTGGGCGCCCCGCCCGGCAACGCACCGGTCGGCAACGCACCGGTCGGCAACGCACCGGTCGGCAACGCACCGGCCGGCGCGGACATCGTTACCATCTGGCGATGACCGTGCCCGTGCGATCGACCAGCGGCCCGTCGTCCACCGGACGCGGCCGGTACCCGACCCCCGCCGACGGCGGGGGTAAGGGCACCGGCCCGCACGACGACGACCGCCTCGACCCGGTATTCGTGGCCACTTTGCGAACCTCGATAACCAAGCTCGCGCGCTCGCAACGGGCCGAACGCCAACGGGACCCGCGGGCGTTGCCATTCAGCCTGATCTCAGCCCTTTCCACTCTGCAACGAATGGGGCCGCTGACACCGACACAACTCGCCCGTCTCGAAGGTGTCCGGAAACCATCGATGACACGCGCGCTGGCAACGCTTATCGAAGGGGGTCTGGCAATCAAGGAAAACGACGAGTACGACGGTCGCCAGTTCATCGTGCGGATTTCCGACAAAGGTCTCAGCGCCGTTGCGGAGTCCCGGCGCGTCGTCGACGGCTGGTACTCCCGGCGCCTTTCCCAGCTGAGCCGGCAGGATCTGGCGGACCTCATGCGCGCCGGGGGCGCACTCGCGCGACTCGCCGACGAGACGAGCTGAGCCGGGCGCTCTACAATCATGGGAGCAGGTCACGGACGATGACGATTATCGACGCATGGCTGCAACATCCGACGCTGCGTTTCCTTCAGGACGACATGTTCGCATCGCTGCACCGCTGGACAGGCGCGCAGAATCCGACCGTGGCGCCTCCGCTGGAGCATACGATCGCCGCGATGGACCAGGCTGGCGTCGAACGCGGTCTGATCTGTGCCTGGGTCGGCCCGTGCGGGCCGCTGATCTCCAATGACGAGGTCGCCGGTTTCGTCGCCAGATTCCCCGACCGGCTGACCGGGGTGGCGGCGGTCGACCTTCGCTACCCGGTCGCCGCCGTTCGCGAACTTCGGCGAGCCGTTCACGACCTGGGTCTGCGGGCGCTGCGGGTCGTACCGTGGCTGTGGGCGCTACCTCCCAACGACCGTCGTTACTATCCGCTGTTTGTCGAGTGCGTCGAGTTGGGGATCCCGTTCTGCACCCAGGTCGGCCACACCGGACCCCTGCGGACCTCGGAGACGGGCAGGCCGATCCCCTACCTCGACGACGTGGCCCTGGAGTTTCCCGAGCTGGTGATCGTCGGTGGGCACATCGGCCATCCGTGGACCACCGAGATGATCGCCCTGGCCTCGAAGTACCCGAACGTCCACATCGACACCTCCGCCTACGCCACCCACCGCTACCCGACCGAACTGGTCGAGTACATGCGCGGGCGCGGGCGCGGCAAGGTGCTGTTCGGCTCCAACTTTCCGATGATCACACCAGGCCGGGCACTGGACGGCCTGGCCGACCTCGACCTCGACCCGCAGGCACGGGAACTGTTCCTGGCTGGCAACGCCCGACGGGTGTTCGCGATCTGAGCGCGCTCGGTGATCTGGCGAAGATCAACCGGATATACCCTAATGTTCCGGAAACGGCTCACTGTCACCCTGGCATGCGACCAGAGCTGGAACCAGTCCGGGACCGACATGGGACCGGTCTGAAGCTATGGAGAGGACACCGTTGCGGATCGCGTTGCTGTCGTACCGCAGTCTCCCCACCTGCGGCGGTCAAGGCGTGTACGTCCGGCATCTCTCCCGCGAACTCGTCACGCTGGGTCATCAGGTCACGGTGCTGACCGGGCCGCCCTACCCACTGCTCGACTCCGGGGTCGACCTGCGCACCCTGCCCAGCCTTGACCTGTACGCCACGTCCGACCCGTTCCGCTGGCCGTCCCCACGGGAACTACGCACCGTCGCCGACATCGTCGAATTCGGCCTGATGCGCACCGGCCAGTTCTCCGAGCCGCTGGCGTTCAGCATCCGGGCCGCTCGCGCCCTGGGGCCGAGCGCGGGCCGCCCACCCCACTTCGACATCGTGCATGACAACCAGGGCCTCGGTTACGGACTGCTCGCGCTGCGCCGGGCGCTGCGCCCGCACGGGGTTCCGGTCGTGGCGACCGTGCACCATCCGATCACGGTCGACCGACGCGTTGCGCTGGCGGCCGCGCCCGACCGGACCGCACGTATCGGCATCCGCCGCTGGTACTCCTTCCTCCCGATGCAGGCCCGGGTGGCACGCAGCCTCGACGGCATCGTCGTCCCGTCCCAGAGCTCCCGGCAGGAGATCATCACTGACATGGGGGTGGTACCGGAGCTCATCCGCACCGTCCCGCTCGGTGTCGACTCGGACGTCTTCCGGCCAGCCGGCGCCGGCACCGGCGCCTCGGCCACGACACCGACGCCCGGTCGCATCGTCGTCGTCACCAGCGCGGACGTGCCGCTGAAGGGACTGGGAGTGCTGCTGGAGGCGCTCGCGAAGGTTCGCGTCGAGCGCGCCGCCCATCTGATGTGCGTCGGGATGGCCCGGCCTGGTGGCGCCACCGCGCGCCAGGTCGAGGAGCTCGGCCTCGCCGACGTCGTGACGTTCCAGTCGAATCTCTCCGACGTCGACCTGGTCACACTGTTGCGGTCGGCGGAGCTCGCCGTGGTGCCGTCGCTGTACGAGGGCTTCAGCCTGCCTGCGGTCGAGGCGATGGCCTGTGGCCTACCGCTGGTGGTGACCACGGCCGGCGCGCTCCCGGAAGTGGTCGGGCCGGCAGGGCAGGCCGCCGAGCTCGTCGCGCCCGGGGACGCCGAGGCGCTGGCCGCCGCGATCGGGCGGCTGCTGGACAACCGGGCGCTGCGCGCGCGGATGGGCGCCGCCGGGAGGCAGCGGGTGGAGGACCGGTTCTCCTGGCGGGCCGCGGCCAGCGCGACCGCGGCATGGTATTGCGAGCGGATCGACGCGGTCCGGTCCAGGCGCGATCACACGTCGGCGGCCAGCCCACGTCCATGTTGACGGTCGACTTCGACCGGTTCCCGGTCACCGGGGGATGCCGCCTGCTCGATCTGGGCTGCGGCACGGGCCGGCACAGTTTCGAGGCGTTCCGGCGCGGGGCAGACGTGGTCGCCCTCGACCACGCGACAGCGGAGGTCGCCGGCGTGCGGCAGCTGCTCGCCGCGATGGCCGCCCACGAGCCGGTAGGACCGCAAGCCCGGGGCGCCTGCGTGCGCGGGGACGCGCTGGCGCTGCCGTTCGCCGACGCGGCCTTCGACCGGGTCATCGCCGCGGAGGTCCTCGAACACATCCCGGACGATGTCGCCGCCATGGCGGAGCTTGCCCGTGTGCTACGCCCGGGTGGGCTCGCCGCCGTCACCGTCCCCGCCTGGTTTCCCGAGAAGATCTGCTGGAGCCTTTCCCAGGCCTACCACAGCGTGGACGGCGGGCATGTCCGCATCTATCGGAAACATGATCTACTGGACCGACTGCACGCCGCAGGGCTCGAGCCCGTCGACGAGCACACCGCCCATGCCCTGCACGCTCCGTACTGGTGGCTGCGCTGCCTGGTGGGGGTGCACAACGACGATCATCCCGCCACCCGGCTCTACCACCGGGTGCTGGTCTGGGACATGATGCGCCGGCCCTGGCCCACCCGCGTCGCCGAACGGATCCTCAACCCGCTGATCGGCAAGAGCGTCGTCCTGTACCTGCGCAAACCGGAGGTTTCGCGTGCGGCCGGCTGAATCCACACCGTTACTCGCCCCGGCCGCGATCGCCGAGACCGCGGACACCATCGCCGCCGTGCAGGAACCCGACGGCGCCATCCCCTGGTACACCGGCGGACACACCGACCCGTGGGATCATCTTGAGTGTGCCATGGCGCTGCGGATCGCCGGCCGTGCAGACGCCGCGGACGCCGCCTGGGACTGGATCCGCCGTACCCAGCGGGCCGACGGATCGTGGGCGACCAGCTACGTCGCCGGCCAGATCAAGGACGAGTTCGCCGACAGCAACCAGTGCGCGT
Source organism: Protofrankia sp. Cas3 (assembly GCF_963555955.1). Taxonomy (NCBI): domain Bacteria; kingdom Bacillati; phylum Actinomycetota; class Actinomycetes; order Frankiales; family Frankiaceae; genus Protofrankia; species Protofrankia sp. Cas3. The sequence goes on along the minus strand of NZ_CAUVXP010000040.1, from coordinate 3,894 downwards.
ACGTGGCGACCGCTGCCTGGCACACCTGGCTCGCCACCGGCGACCGCGCATTCCTGCACCGGATGTGGCCGGTCGTGCGGGGGGCACTCGACTTCGTCGTGGCCCTGCAGGCCACCGGCGGCCAGATCTGGTGGGCACGTTCGGCCAGCGGCGCCGCCTACCCCGAGGCGCTGCTCACCGGCTGCTCCAGCACCCTGCACAGCCTGCGCTGCGGACTCGGTATCGCCGCCCTCGTCGGCGAGACGCCGCCGGGCTGGGAGGCGGCCGCGGGCGCGCTGCGCCATGCCGTGGGCAACCATCCGGAGCGCTTCGCGGACAAGCGCCGCTGGTCCATGGACTGGTACTACCCGGTGATCGGCGGTGCGGTGCGTGGGTCGGATGGCCGGGCCAGGCTGCGCAGCCGGTGGGACGACTTCGTCGTCGAGGGGCTCGGCGCCCGATGTGTGGCCGACCAGCCGTGGGTCACCGGTGCCGAAACCTGCGAGTTGGCGATCGCCCTGCACCTGGTCGGGGAGAGCGTGGCCGCGGCCACGCTGGTCCGCGACGTTCAACGCCTGCGGCACGTCGACGGCAGTTACTGGACGGGCTGGCAGTTCGCCGAAAGGGTGTACTGGCCCCAGGAGCAGAGCACATGGACGGCCGCAGCGGTCCTGCTCGCCGTCGACACCCTCGCCGGTGGGGTCACCGAGGCTGCGTTCCGCGGCGACGACCTGCCTGCGTGGCCCCCGGCGCCCGGCCACGGGTCAGACGGCGCTGGGTCAGACGGCGCGTTCGAGGACCCGCAGCGATCCTGTGCATGACCGCTCGGTGAATCCCTCGACCAGTGCCCGCTGGAACACCTCGAAGGGCGCCTGACCGCCGTCCGCCGGGTCCGGGAACACATCGTGGATGGCAAGCAGACCGCCAGGTGGGATATGCCGCGCCCACGCACTGTAGTCGGCCTGTGCCTGCGCCCGAGTATGCCCACCATCCAGGAACAGCAGGCTGACCGGTGTCGTCCACCAGCGCCCCACCGCCTCGGAGCGGCCGACGACCACCGTCACCACGTCCGCCACCCCGGTCGCGTCCAGGGTGGCGCGCAGCCAGGGCAGCGTGTCGAGCCGACCGGTGCGGGGATCGACGAGGGACCGATCGTGATACTCCCAACCCGGCTGGTTCTCCTCCGAACCGCGGTGATGGTCGACGGTGACGACCGTCGCCGCGACCTGGCGGGCCGCCGCCGCCAGATACAGCGTCGATTTGCCGCAGTATGTACCGATCTCGCAGATCAGCCCGCCGGCGGGCACCGTCGCTGCGGCGCTGTACAGGGCGAGCCCCTCCCCCGGCGGCATGAATCCCGTCGCGGCCTCAGCCGCCTGCCGCAATGCAACGTCCACGCCAGTTCCTCCCACCCGTTTCCGGACCGTCCTACCAAGTTGCCGTAACTACCGAGGTGCTGTAACTACCGAGGTGCTGTAACTACCGAGGTGCCGTAACTACCGAGGTGCCGTAACTACCAGGCGCCGTCCGGTCGGGAGGCTAAAGGATCATGCTCTTTGCGCACCGACGGAGTCCGCGCACTGCGGTAACGGATGGTGAGAGGTACGGTGTCGGCGCTGGCACCGCCCTGCGCCTCACCGCTGTGCGCATCCTCCGGCCGGCCGAGCAGACGTGCGGGCACGATCTGGAAGAAGGCCCAGAAGAGCACGGAGACCACCGCGAACCCGCCGAACAGCCAGACCGCCCGCGCCCAGACCTGTCCGGTGGCCATCCCGAGCAGTCCGGACGGGTCGAGCACCAGGATCGCGAACAGCGTCAGCGCGACGGCACAGGTCGCAGCCCAGGCCGGCCGGCTCCACTCCCACAGCTTGCGGCCGTCCATGTAATGGATGGGCAGCAGGACGATCGGGGCGGCCACAATCGAGCCCGCCACCACCTGGCACAGCACGTTCTCGATGACCGCGAGGGCGAACCCCGGTGGCCCGGACCCGTGGCGCGCCAACGCCGAGCTCACCGGGACACGTACCAGCCACGCCGCCACGGCGACCGCCAGCATCACCAACGTGCCGAGCAGGACCGCCTGGCCCTCGGTCCGCCGGGTGAGGCGACGGCGGCCGCGGGCGCGATACTCTGCGATCAGCCCGTACACGTAACCGGGGTTGAACGCGGCGCCCCAGGACAGCAGGGCGCAGCCGATCGCGACGACAGCGGCACCGGGTAGCAGCTCCAGCCCACCCCCTGCGCCACCGCAGACCCGCCGCTCGTAGCTGTCGATGGATCTGCTGTAGAGCAGCACACCGAGCGGGATCGCGACCCCGAATCCCACGACGAGCGCGGCGGTCGCGGGGTTCATCCCGACCCCCGGCTCCACCAGCACCGCCAGCGCCGTGGAAAGCAGGAAGAAACCGGGAACCAACAGCGGTCGCGGCAGCTGTCCAGCCCGGACCGGCAACGGCGATGCCCAGGCGAACCAGCGCCGCAGGATGTCCTGGTTGTGGTGGACCGTCTTGTGGAACAGCTCGGCGGCGAAGCCGACCAGCGGCAGCAGCAGCACGGCCAGCCCAGCCGCAACACCCACCCGGGCGGGACGGCGGAAGACCTGACCGGGGGTCGGCAGCGCCCGGGCGTAGCCGGAACGCAGCTGCCCGCCGGTGTCGCCCGCCTGGCTGCCCGGTGCCCGGGATCCGCCCCGGCCGGTCCCGCCCGCACCGCCGGAGCCATCGGAACTCCCGGTGCCGGCGCCATCGCCGGCCCGGCCGGACGTTGTCGACCCCGGAGCCGCCGCAGACCCTGCCCCGGGGGCGGCGGACCCGGTCGGTGCCGCCGGTCCCGGGATGCCGCCGTCCGAGGAGGCCCCGTCCGAAGCGGTCGTACCGGGAGCCGCCGCGTCCTGGACCGGTGCCCCCGCGGTCGCCGGTACACCCTGGCCACCTGTGGGCATACCGGTCGACCCTGTAGTGCCGGCAACCGCGGTGGATGCCGGACCTGCGGCGGGTTGGGGCGCCGGCGAGGATGCCGGCGGGGACGAGGGTGCCGGCGGGGACGAGGATGCCGGCGTGGGCGTGGGTGCCGGCGTGGGGGTGGGCGCAACCACGGTGAACGTCGCCGATGCGGAAACCGTCGGACATGAAGCGGTGACGGTGTGCGAACCCGCGACAGCTCCGGCGGGTACCTGGAAGGTGAGGCTGAAGCCGCCGGAGTTCACCGACGCCGTCCCGACGGCCTGGGTTCGGTCCCACGACACGTCCACGGTGGGGACCCGCATGGTGGTGCAGGCGAACCCCGCCCCGCTAGCTGTCACGGAAACTCCGGCCCGCCCGGAACCGGGGCGCAGTGCCACCGACGGTCCCGGCGCCGTGGCCGCGGCCGCCTGCACCGCTGCGCGAGCCGACGGCGCCGGCCCCCACGCGAGCATGAACGCCACTGCCGCGCCCCATACCACCAGGAACGCGAGGAGCGCCCGTCCTACAGTCAGAATCCGCCTGTCGGGCCAAAGGCGATGCGATCCTGGTTCTGTCGCATCGCCGGAGGCCGAAGTCCTCGGGCCACTGTCGGCCACCCTGTGTCGCTGCGCCGCTGCCACGCCACCCTCCACCCCACGAACCCCGCCCGCACTCCCCGCGATCAACGGCCCGGACCCGGCCCGGCACGCGCTGATCAGCGCCGTAGTCCCGAAGGATGCCAGGGCGCGGCTGTGCACCGGCAACCAGGCCCAGGGAGGGTCCAAGGCCAAAGGCCCAAGGCATTGATCGGACCTTATGATGACGATGTGGACGTGGCACACGGTGCGAGTCGATGGGCCGCCATCACCGATGGCAGCCGTGGGTCGGGTTATGCGGCCCAGTTCGCGCGGCTGGCCGCGGCGGGCATGGACGTCCACGGCGAAGCCACGCTGTGCGCGTCGCTGGTACCGCC
>NZ_CAUVXP010000039.1:0-37482 GCF_963555955.1 Protofrankia sp. Cas3 | reverse complement strand
CCCAGCGGTGGAACAGGTAGCCCAACGCCGCCGCCGTCCCCAACGACAGCAGTGTCGCCGGCCAGAACGACATCGGGCCGCCGACGCTGATCGACGTCGGCCAGTTCGGCAGCTCCCAGTTCGCGCCGAACCAGCCGGCGATGCCTTCAACGAGGGCGAGTGGATTCGGTAGCGGCGGCACGAACCACGCGCCGTTCACCCGCAGGTCGGTGTAGAGGTACGCGGTGTACATCGCCATCGCACCGGTGGCAACGTTCACCGTCCCGGAACCGCGGTAGGTGAGCACGACAGCGAGCGCGATCGCGCCGATGAGCGCGCCTTCACCGAGGCCGAGGACAAGAAACAGGAGGATCTGGCTCAACGGGTCGCCCTTCGGTCGCTTCGCGGTACGTGCGTGGCTGGCCGGTGGCTGGCCGATAGCGGGCGGCCACCGGCCAGCCGGACCGGTGTCAGTCTCGGGCCAGGCCGTTGAGGTACTGGCCGCCCGTCGCGTCGACGACCGACTTGCCCTGTACCTGGTAGACGCGTACCAGCGCGTCACACAGCGAAGGGAATCCGGTGATCGAACCGCACTGGACCTGCGGTGCCACGACCGGCACGGGACCTCGGAAGGCCTTGACCGCAGCGCGGATCGTGTCCGCAGACAGCGCGTCGTAGCTGATACCCTGCAGGATCTTGGCGATCGCGACGACCTGGCCGAACTCCGGAACCGAGAAGGCCCCGCTGTTCTTGTCCTTCCCGTAGCGGTCGAACGCGGCGAGGGTGTCGCGGACGTCGGCGTTGGCGGTGTCCGCCGGGTCAGCCCCCACCTGGACGATGTACCAGCCGTCGATGGCGCTGGCCGCGGCTTTGCGCACGTCCGGACCCTGGCAGTTGCCGACCCCGACGACGGGCTTGTTCACGTTGAGTTGCTGTAGTGCGTTGGCGACCTGGATGCAGGTCGACCCGGCGCCGAGCACCATCACGACGTCGGCCTTGTCCGCCCCGGCCGCGGTCAGGGGAGCGACCGCGTCGGTGGCGGTGATGCCGATCGGCACCTCGGAGAGGCTGACCCCGGCAGCGTCGAACCGGGGCTTGATCAGACCCTCGATCGCGCTCTTCAGGCTGGGTAGGTCGACGTACACCGCGGCGACCTTCTTGGCCTGCGGGACCTTCTTGAGAGTGAAGCTGGCCATGCCGGACAGCACGCCGGGTGAGCCGGAGGCGAAGAAGTAGGCGTCGCTGGCATTGAACGCGCTCTGGGTTGCGGGGAAACCGCCGATGATCGGCTTTTTGCCGGCGAGCGTGGTCCAGATCGGGCCGTCACCGGCGGAGAGCGTGCCGGTACTGACCATGTTGATCGAGCTGTCGTTGAGGAACTGCTGGGCGCAGCTCTGCCCCTTGGCCGGAGTGCCGTCGGTGAAGCAGGTGGCGAGTTTGAGCGGGTGGCCGCCTATGCCGCCGAGTTCCGCGTTCACATAGGTCACCGCCACAGTGGCCCCATCGGTCAGGTCCGGATAGCCGACCTCGGCGCCCTGCTGGTTGATCAGGCCGATCGTGACCGGCGCGAGGCTGGCGTTGGCAGCGTTGCCCGCCCGGCCCGCATTGGCTGCGCCAGCCGTGTTACCGGCGGTCACGCCGGTCGGCGACGATGTGGAGCTGGCCGAGTCGGAGCTGCCACACGCTGCCAGCGCGATGGCTACGACGGTGACCGCGATGCTCACGCGGATGGGTAAATGGCGGATGATCACGGGCGTTCCCTTCAGGTTCGGTCGACACCCTGGCGCTGTGAACCGCTCGCTGGCGGGCCGATCGGTCGGCGACGACGTGACGGACCGACGCAGGAGAGCTGCGTCACATGTGTGCGGGCGGGACGCTAGCAGCGCCGCGTTCTTCATGTAAAGAAGAAAATTGAATGCAATAGAACGAGCATCGCGCGTTATCTGTCACGCTGGCGCTGCGCCGCTTTCCGTGCCCGCGGCACTACTCGGCATGTCATCGGTAGTCGTATGGCTACTGGTCGATGGTCGTCTGAGCATGCGGATCTTCCGGTCGGCCGTCTTGGCGATCCCGATGGTGGCTTCTAAAAAGACATGGGAAGTCTTTACAGATCAGAGTCGGACATCTACCGTCACGGACCACACCGACACAGGCCACCATGGCCGCCACGATCAAGGGGTGGAGCATGCAGCGCACCGCCAGAGGCCGCTACGAGACCTCACTGGACGACCCGGACTTCACAGTGGACGACGAGGGTGGCAGATGGGCGGGATTCTTCCTGGGCGACGAGGAGTACGGGCCGGCGGTCTTCCCGATGGAGGTCACGGCGAACTATCGCTTCCCGCTCCATTACCACAAGACGCACTATATGTCGATTATTCTCCGTGGCTCACTCAAGGTCGGCACCAAATGGTACAAGCCGGGTGACATTCGCCTGCAGGAGAAGGGGTCGATCTACGGTCCCGAGGAAGCCGGCCCCGACGGCTGCTTCATGTTGAACATCTTCGCGGATCGACGCGGCTTCACACCCAGCCTGCTGGGGGAGCCCGAGGATGCGCCGCCGATCCACGTCGAGCCGCACATCCTGCTCAGCAAGGTGTGGAACGCTCTCGTGACCGCCTCCGAGGACGAGGTCGCCGCACCTGCGACGTCCACCTGACCGGAAAAGTCCCTGGCGACCGGGCCGGCTACCGCCGGTTGACCACGACGCAGCAGTGGCCCGGTGCGCCCTTGACGATCGCGGCGGTGTCGCGCGCGCAGCCGATACCTTCCAGGAGACCCTCGACGAACTGCTGGTTGATCAGACAGACGACCTCCGGGACGTTGCGTGCAAGCGCGGCGAACGGGCAGTTACGCAGGCGGATGACCGACCCGTCATGAACAGGTTCGTAGCCGAGGCCGTCCGCGGCGGCGAGGAAGCGCTGGAGGACGTCCGCAGCATCATCCAGATTATGATCATCATTCAGGTCATGATCTGGATGATGAACCTCGTGCGCGGTCTCACACCTGGCATCACCCGCGGTGAGGCCGTGGCCGGTGGCGCGGCCTTCTTCGCGCGCCATCCGCAACGTCAGCTGTTGCGCCGCTGGATCGGGGCTGTCGGCCACGGCCCGCGCGAGGATCTGGCCGGCGAGATCATACCGCCGGATCGGAACCGACACCTGCACGGAGGCCGTCCCCGGCCGGTATCGCTTGCTCGGCCGACCGGCACCGGGGCCGACGCGCCCAGGTGGGCGGGCATAGTCCACCTCGACGAGGCCGACAGCGGCCAGCCGATCGAGATGGAACGCGGCGATGGACCGTGGAACCCCGTGCTCGACGGCGACCTCGTCCCTGGTGACGGGATGCACGGCGCGGCGTACCGACTCGTACATCGCCCGTCTTCTGGGATCACGCAGCGCCTCGACCGCATCCCACGCGGCGGTGTCCAGGGTCGTCCCGGGCACGCCAGCCGTGGACGCTTCGTCGTGGCCGGCGCAGGGGCGCCTCCGGTCCGCGTCGCTAAAAGCCATACGCTTCACGCCGCCATCCGCATCTGGCAGGTACCTACAATCCGCTTAAAAGGTATCTCAGCAGCTTTACAAGCGAGCGGATCCCGTTGGCCAGCGTGGTGGCGAGGGTATCGAGGGCTGACCCTGATGCACGTTCGGGTTGCCGGGTGCGCGAAAAGAGTCATGATCGCACACCCGGCGGCCGATCGGTTGAGAGCGTCCCCTGGCTGCCTAGATGAAGTCGAGCAACGCCGTGTTGACCTGGTCGGTGTGGGTCCAGGCGATGGCGTGCGGCCCGCCTTCGATCACAACGTAGCGAAGGTCTTTGATCAGCCCGGGGAGGCGGTTGCCGGTGGGGCCGATCGGCAGGATCCGATCCTGATCACCTTGCACGACGAGCACCGGAATGTCGAGCTTGGCGACGTCGTCGCGGAAGTCGGTCAGCCAGGTCGAGATGCACGCGACGGCGGCGATCGGTGACCCGGCCACGGCGATGTTCCAGCTCGCCTGGAGCGCCTGGTCGCTGACCAGGGTGCCGCCGTAGACGTCGATGTTGTAGAAATTGTCGAGGAACTGCTTCAGCCACAGGGGCCGGTCCGCGCTGGCGGTGGCGATGAACCCGTCGAACAGGCTCTGCGGTAGGCCCTCGGGGTTGTCCCCGGTCTGCAGCAGGAACGGCGGTATCGGGGAGACCAGCACCGCTTTACGCACCCGCGCCGAGCCGTAGGTACCCAGGTAGTGGGTGACGTCCCCGGAGCCCATCGAGTGGCCGACCAGCACCGCGTCGCGCAGGTCGAGCTTCTCCACCAACGCGTGCACATCCGCGGCGAAGGTGTCGTAGTCGTAGCCGACGGCGGGTTGGCTGGAGTTGCCCCAGCCGCGTCGGTCGTAGGTGATCACGCGGTGGCCGGCGTCGAGCAGTACCGGAACCTGCTTTTCCCAGGCACTGCCGCTCAGCGGGTAGCCGTGGCTGAGAACCACCGGCGTCCCGCTGCCGTGGTCCTCGTAGTAGATCTCGATCGTGGCGGAATTCTCTTTACCGACAGTGACGTAGGGCATGTTGCTCCCCTTTCGTATGACCCGGCCCTGATGGCACACCCTCGCCCGAGCCGGACGTTCCCGGGCGGCTCTAAATATGCTGAAGGGGTTACGCCTTGGTCGCATCCTGTGGCCGCTATCCAGCGCCGACCACTCAGGGGCCATGACTGCCGGATCGGGCCGGCGGGGGCCGCGCAGCGTGCGCGAGCATGGCAGCTGTGTGCCGACTTCAGCGCGTACGACGTGTTCTCCGTCGCTGCCGGCGGCTGTCGGCGCCGCGGTGTTCGCCATCGCTGAGGTGCATCGTCGGACAACCGGAAGAACACCCTCCGTGGCCGCCTGGCAGGAGCGACGCCATCCTGAAGCATCCCATTACCGGTTTTTTGCTCGCCCTAACTGAATCCTCATACTGTCTGCGCAGTGTTTGGCTACCGTCCGCGTAGCATCTGGCTACTCTCTGTGCAGTATTAGTCCTATGTCGGTCGTCGATGGGCGCACGGCGGCGCAACTATATGATCTAACTACAAGGAGTAATCAATGACGACTGATGCCACCCACGAGACGAACCAAGGGAGCCCACCCGGGAAGAAACCCCGCCGCTGGCTGAAGGGCGCGATCATCGGTGGGATCGTGGTGGTCGCCCTCCTGGTCGGGGGGCCCTTCGTCTACATCAACTTCATCGAAGGTGACCCGCCGGCTGCGCTGTCGGTCAACTCACAGTCGACCCAGGCCGCCGCTGACACCGCTGGAACCGCGACAGTGCCGACCGATGGCACGTGGAAGGTGGGATCCGGTTCGCAGGTCGGCTACCGCGTCAAAGAGGTCCTCTTCGGACAGTCCACCACCGCCGTCGGCCGGACCTCGGGCGTCACCGGCCAGCTGGCCATCTCGGGTACGACGGTCCAGTCCGCAAGCTTCACCGCGGACATGACGACGGTCGCCAGTGATCAGTCCCAGCGCGACGGCCAGTTCCGTGGACGGATCATGGAGACGTCCAGGTACCCGACGGTCACCTTCGCCCTGACCAAGCCGATCGATCTCGGATCGGTGCCCGCGACCGGCGTCACCAGGACCTACCAGGCAACCGGTGACCTCACCTTGCACGGCGTCACCAAGAGCGTCTCGATTTCCCTGGAGACGCAGCGGTCCGGTGCACAGATCAAGATCGGTGGTCAGATCCCGATCGTGTTCGCCGACTACAACGTCAGCAACCCGAGCTTCCCTGGAGTAGTCACCACCGAAGACAATGGGATCATGGAGGTACTGCTCGTCCTCACCAAATCCTGACCTCGTCATCTCGTCATCTCGTCACATCAGGTCCCGTCCGGGGCGCTCACCTCGGTAGAACGGAGCATGCGGGGTGCGCTCGGGTGTGCATCCGAGCGACGGGAGGGACCTTTGAAGCTGCCTGTGGCGGAGCCGATCGAGCGGGAGCCGATCGAGCGGGAGCCGATCGAGCGGGAGCCGATCGAGCTGAAACCGTACGGAGCGTCGCAGGTCAGGTGGCCAGTGGCGCTCGATGAGGTGCTCGGTGTGTTGGACGTCCAGCCGGCGACCGCCGCCTGGCCCGGCGGCTCAGCCGCGGTGCTGGCGAACCTTCCCAGCTCGCACGGGGGGATTCTCGGCGCCCAGCTGGTCGGCCAACAGGTCGTCCTGGCCGAGCGTCTGCATCCGGGGAAGCGGGTGCAGTCCCTGCAGACGCTGTTCCTGCGCTCCGGGACGTGGCAGGAGCCGCTGGAGGCCCATGTCGAGCAGCTTGCGCAGGGACGCTCGTTCGCCTCGGTGTCACTGACATTCCGGCAGGGGCGGGAGCTGATCTGCAAGGCTCAGGTACTGCTCACCGTGGACGAGCCCGACCCGGCGCGGACCGCTGTGACGGCCGTCCCGGGGCCGGATCCGCAGGATGCGACCCCCGTCGAGATGCCCCTTCTCCCCTGGGACACCCGGCTCGCCGCCGGGGGGACGTGGCAGGCCCACGACCTGTGGATGCGGAGGAAGGACGTCCCGGACGATCCCACCCTGTGGCGGGCACTGGTCGCGTATACGTGCGAGCCCACGACGCTGCCGCTGCTCATGGCTGACCACGGCACGGTAGGCGGACCGGACAGCGTAGGTAGGCCGCACACCGCGTTGATCGTGGCACTGACCGTCACCTTCTTCGAGGACCTCGATGTGCGCGACTGGCATGTGGTGCGCACGGAGGTCCCCTATGCGGGGGGCGCCCGGGTCCACGGCCGTGGCCAGGTCCTCGACAGCGGCGGTCGGCCCAGTGCCCTGTTCACCACGGTGGGCCTGTTCCGACCGGCTGCCGGTGACTGAAAGACCGGTCTGCGACCATCTGCGATCACGCGTGTGCTACGGGGTGACAGCCTCGGTCGGGATACCCGTCGGCTCCCGTCTGATCCGGGGGGTACGCACCACAGCGACGGTGAGCAGGAGGCCGAACGTCACGCATCCCGCGCCGACGAGTAATCCGAGCCGGCAGCCGCCGGCGAGCGCGGCGACCTGGGTGCGGCCCTCCGCCAGGAGGCTGGCGGTCCGGTTGGTGGCCAGCGTTCCCAGCGCGGCGAGGCCGACCGCGGCTGAGATCTGCATGGAGACGTTGACGATTCCCGATGCCAGGCCGGCGTCGGCGGGTGCGACCTCGGCCAGGGCCATCGTCAGGAGCGGTATGAACACCACACCGGCCCCCAGGCCGACCAGGACGAAGGAGAGGAAGAGCGTGGGAAAGTAGTGGACGTGCTCGCCGTCGGCTGCCCGGGCGAAGAGCAGCAGTCCCGAGATCATGACGATCAGCCCCCCGACCAGGACGTGCATGGGGCCGAAGCGGGACACCAACCGGGCGGCGATCCCGAAGGAGAGTACGGCCACCGCGAAGGATTGCGGGAGGAACGCCAGCCCGGTGTGGATCCCGTCGTACCCGAGGACCTGTTCCAGGTACAGCGCACCGAAGAAGAAGATGCCGAACATGCCGGCCATCAGGACCCCACGTACGGCGCTTGAGCCCATGAGGCTGCGCAGCCGCAGGATCCGCAGTGGAACGAGCGGGTTCGGCGTGCGCGATTCGCGGACGAGAAACGCGCCGACCAGCACAACCGCGAGCGCACCGAGGCCGAGGGTGTACGCCGAGACCCAGCCGTGTTGGGACGCCTGCACGATGGCGTCGATGCCGATCAGCGCCGCGGCGGTGACCAGGACGGCGCCCGCCACGTCGACTCCCCTGCGCAGGCCGGTGCCAGGACGTTCGGACATCAGCCCGGCGCCGGCCAGCAACGCGAGAGCGCCGATCGGGATGTTGATAACGAAGATCCAGTGCCATCCCAGGGACTGCGTGAGCACGCCGCCGAGCAGCAGGCCGAGCGAGCCGCCGCTGACGGTGACGAGCAGGTAGGTGCTCATGGCCCGGGCACGCTCGAGCGGTTGCGGAAAGTCGGTCACGATGAACGCGAGGACGGTCGCCGACGCGAGGGCTCCGCCCAGACCCTGCACGAAGCGGGCGGCGACGAGAACCGCCTGGTCGCCGGCGAGTCCGCAGGCGGCCGAGGCGACGGTGAACAGCGCAATACCGCCGAGGAAGACCTTCTTGCGGCCGACGAGGTCGCCGAGCCGGCCGGCGACGAGGAGGAAGCTCCCGTAGCTGATCAGGTAACTGTTGATGACCCAGGTGAGGCCGGCCTGGCTGACGCCCAAGTCGTGCTGGATGGCGGGCAGCGCCACGTTCACCGCGCTGGAGTCAAGAATGATCATCAGTTGCGCCGTCAGGACGACAAGGAGGGTGAGCCACAGTCGGCGCGGGCGCGCGACCGGTGCCGGGGCGACGATGTCACTCATAGGATCGTCACTATACAGTTGATTATCTGTGAATTATGATCAACATTGAGCCTGGTATGATTTAGCAGATCATGGTCATCACTGCAACCACTCCAGGTGCGATCGTTTTGTTGACGCGCCTCGCCCGGCGTGTGTACCGGGAGGCCACCGACGGTGTGCTCGGTATGACGCTCAAACAGTTCGTGCTCCTGAACCACCTGGATGAGGTCACTGGCATCCCTCAGCGACGACTTGGCGACGTGCTGTGCCTGGACGCGAACAACCTCGTACTGCTGCTCAACGAGGTCGAGCAGACAGGATGGGCGGAGCGTCGGCGCGACCGGACCGATCGCCGGCGTCACCTGGTCTACCGCACGCCCGCCGGGAGCAGCGCGCTGGCGGCCGCCGAGCGTGGGATGGACGGTGTCGAGGACAGAATCCTCGACACCCTGGGTACGCAGGAGCGCGCGACACTCCGTTGCCTGCTCGCCGCCGCGCTGGCGGAGGGAGCGCCGTCCCCGGGTTGACCGGGCGCTCTGAATCTCGCCCAGTCGTATGTCCAGCGAGGCAGTGCGGAGCTGGTGGATTGCGCTATGGAACAGATTGTCAGAGTGTGGAGACATCGTCGCGGTGGTGGCGTGCTTTGGGCAGCTGCCAGACGTAGACCGGAAGGACCATGCCATCAGCGCTGGCCTGCACCCGGCCTGTGCCCCGAGCGTACGCGGTGGTGCTGAGGACGAGACGATCGTCGGCATAGACCTCGAGGAACTCGCCGACGGCCAGTATCCGAAGATGCTGCGGCACCCTCCGAACTCCCGGTGGCGGGGCCACCTGCGTTGGTTCGCCCGGCTGGCCGGCGGACTGTTGTAATTGCACGCGGCCAACCCCGGCCAGGTATGCATCCAAGTCGCCGACTACTGCTGGTATGGATTCGCCCGTACCGGCGGCCTCTGGAGACCAGTCCTGTGAAGGATCGTAAAACCCGACGCAGCGGTCTGGAAGGTCGTCCGCAACCAGCGGTGCGCCGAGTGACTCCTCCTGCAAGACAGGCCCGCCGGCGTAACCGATCCGCATCCGCCCGGCGCGCGCATGCACTTCCAGCATCATGACATCCGCACAGTCGCCGTCCGGGCAGATCGTCACGGTGACGCTTCTCGCCTCGGCGGGGATGTCAACCTCGATGATTGCGTCCTTTGTGAGTCCGGTGTCTGCCGGTTTGACCTCCCGGGCGGCGGGCGGCCACCAGGCCAGGACGGGCACACCGTCGGTGTCGAGGCGGAGGCGTTTCGGTTGGGCGAGCATGCCGCGGACCAGGTCGCCGTGGTCGTTCAGGCCGACCCGTCGCTGCACGGTGTGCAGGACGAGCTTTTCGCCATCCGCCTGGATGACGCGGGGCGCGTAGACGCCGGGTGGGGCCAGCCGGCCGCGCCGGACCCATGGTCCGAGCAGGGTGTCTGATTCGTATACGTCCACCGAGTGGTCGGTGGAGATGCAGACCAGCATCATCCAGTGGTTGTCGAGCCGTTCGACAACCGGGCACTCCAGTTCCGAGTGCGTCCCGCCTGGCACGACCGGTGGCAGCACGGTCCAGTGCAGCAGGTCGGATGAGACGGCCGCCGCGATGCAACCGCCGACCGACGGCGCGAGGCTGGTTTCGCGCGCGGCGATGAACATCACCCACTGGTCGTGGTCTGGGTCGCGGACAACGAACGGGTCTCGCCAAGCCTGGTAATCGTCGGTGCGGTACCAGTGTGGGTCGGCGACGCAGACGGGGTTGGTGCTGACCCGGTGCCAGCCGGTGCCGTCGTGCCGGGTTGAGCGGGCGAGTCCGACGGCCTGGGTGGCCGGGTGGGGGTGGGCGGATACGCCTGTGTAGAGCATGGCGAGCCCGCCGTCGGGGTGGTCGACGATGCTCATCGTCCAGATCGCGCCGTCATCGAAGTGCCCGGGCCGGGCGATGCCGAAGGTCGGGCCGAGTGGTTCCCAGTGCAGCAGGTCGGTGGAGTGGGCGTGGCCGAAGCTGGTCTCGTGCACAGACGCGTCGAAGGGCACCACGGGTGGCCCCTGGAGGTGTAGGAGGTGCCACCCGTCGTCGGTGGCGAGCACGGCGAAGTCGTTGAGGACGAGACCTGGTGGTGCGTAGCGCACGTGCCCTCCACGGTACACAGATGATGACAGTAGGTGCGGGCGGCTGGCGGGTGGGGGTGCCCGCGGCGGACCTTTTCTGTGATACCCCTCATATCGGCGCCCTGCAAGCGCTTGCAGAACGAGTGGAGTCGGCGTACCGTTCCCGACCATCGTGATCTGGGTCACGCGGGAGTAGGTCGGGCGATCGGGTTCCGGCGGGCGTGTCGGTGGACTTCAGGAGGACTCCGGGATGAGTGGCAGCATTGAGGAGGTGGCCGCGCTGGCGGGCGTGTCCACGGCGACGGTCTCGCGGGCTCTGCGCGGGCTGCCCAACGTCGCCGAGAGCACGCGGATCCGGGTCGTGGCGGCTGCCGCCCAGTTGCTGTATGTGGCCTCACCGCAGGCATCCCGGCTGGCCAGCGGCCGCACGGGCACCGTCGGAGTGGTGGTGCCGTACGTGACCCGGTGGTTTTTCGCCCAGATCATCAGCGGTGCCGAGGCGGTGTTGCGGGCGGGTGGCCTGGACCTGCTGCTCTACAACCTCGGGGATGACGCGGGCAGGGCACGGTTCTTCGACGCGGTGCCGCTGCGCAAGCGGGTCGATGCGGTGCTCGTGCTGTGTTTACCGCTGACCCCGATGGAGATCGAGGTGCTGCAAGCGCTTAACGTCCCTGTTGTTGTCGTCGGCGCGGCTGTGCCCGGCTTCGCCGGCGTGCGGATCGATGACGTTGCCGGTGCGACCGTGGCGGTACGACATCTGATCAATCTTGGTCATCGGCGGATCGGGCTGATCTCCGGCGGGGCGACGGGTGAGGGTTCAGATGACCGTGAGCCGATGCGTTTCACCGCTCCCACGGACCGTCGGCGCGGCTACCGCCACGCCCTCAGGTCGGCGGGGATCCCGTTGGACTCGGGGTTGGAGGCGGCCGGGCACTTCACCGTGCGTGGGGGCGAGCAGGCTATGGCGGAGCTGCTGTCCGCGCAGGCGCCGCCCACGGCGGTGTTCGCTGAGAGCGACGAGATGGCGATGGGGGCGTTACGGACCCTGCGTCGTGCCGGGCTGCGTGTCCCGGACGACCTGTCTGTGGTCGGTTTCGACGGGCACGAGATGGCGGAGTTGTTCGACCTCACGACGATTGTTCAGCCCGTGGTCCGCCAGGGCGAGATCGCCGCGCAGCTGTTGCTCAGTCTCCTGCGCCAGGAGACTCCGGCATCCACCGGTGCATCAGGCGACGACGGCGACGGCGGTGGTGGCGGTGGTGGCGCTGCCGGGGAAATGGGCGGTTCGGTAGCCGACGATGCGGCTGGGGAATCCGCCTCTGCCGATACCCGGGTGGATTCGGCCGGGCCGATATCGATTGTGGTACCGACCAGCATCCATGTCCGCGGCACCACCTGCCCTCCCCGCGGGTGGGGCAATGACGTTTCACCCACCGTGTCAGACCCCACGCGCCCAGCATCACCGGATGCTCCGGTGATGTAGAGGCTCCGACCCCAGGTCTCTCGTGCCGGAGCCGTTTGGCCGCCCTTGGCCCAGGCCGGCCTGTATCGAATCGAGACAAGGAGTTCGCGTAATGCGAAAGAGAACGACCGTCAGTGTGGTCCTCGCTGCCGCCAGCCTTGCGCTGGTGGCCTGCGGAGGCGGTTCGGGTACGTCCCAAGCCGCGGGTACGGCGAGCACATGCAACGGGAAGATCGACGGCAAGCGGACCCTGTCCGCCTGGTTCCACACCGGTCAGGGCGATGAGCGCACGGCGTTCGAGCAGGCGGTGAACGCATTCAACGCCAAGCAGTCCGACGTCGTCGTCAAGCCGACGTTCATCCCGGAGGGGAGCTACAACGAGCAGGTGAAGGCCGCCGCCGCCTCGGGCTCGTTACCGGACATCCTCGACTTCGACGGTCCGAACCTCTACAACTATGCCTGGAACGGCAACCTGCAACCGCTCGACACGTGCGTGTCGCAGCAGCTGCGGGCCGATTTGTTGCCCACCATCATCAAACAGGGTATTTACAACACGAAGCTGTATGGGGTGGGTACCGCCGAGTCCGGGCTGGGCCTGTATGTACGGAAATCGGCGTTCGTAAAGGCCGGGGTTCGTATTCCGACGTCCACGGCGGACGCGTGGACCGCCGCGGAGTTCACCGATGCGTTGGCGAAGCTGCGGGCGGCGGGCTTCGCCAAGCCACTTGATCTTCAGATCAATCAGGATCAGGGCGAATGGTACGCGTACGGCTTCGCTCCGATCATTGAGTCGGCCGGTGCGGATGTGATCAGCCGGGCGAATTTTGACAAAGCCGACGGGGTCATCAACAGTTCGGCGTCCGTGGCTGCGTTGACCGTCATGCAGGGCTGGTTCAAGAACGAGTACGTCGACGCCAACACCGACGACGCGGCGTTTACCGCAGGCCGCGCGGCGGTTTCCTGGGTCGGTCACTGGAAGTACGCCGGCTATTCCAAGAAGTGGGGTGACGACCTGGCGATCGTCCCCCTGCCGAACTTCGGCACCGGCGTGCGGACCGGTGAGGGCAGCTGGCAGTGGGGGATCACCAAGCACACGGAGGACGCCGACGCCGCGTGGGCGTTCATCAGCTCCCTGTTCGAGGACACCTACCAGAAGCAGGTCGCGGCCAACGGTGCGATCCCCGCGTCCAAGCCGGTCCTGAACACCATCCCGCAGTTCGCTGCTGGTGGTCCGGAACGGCTCTACGTCGACCAGCTTGATTCCGGTGCCGCGCTGCCTCGACCGGCCACGCCGGCCTATCCGACCATCTCGCTCGCCTTCAACAAGGTGATCGCGACTGTGCGCAGCGGTGGGAACGTCCAGACCGCCCTGGACCAGGCCGCGAAGAGCATTGATCAGGATATCAAGGACAACGACGGCTACCCGCCGAAGAGTTAGCACCCGGTTGTCGTGGTCCCGGGCCTCGGTCCGGGACCACGATCGCAGACCGGACGGACAGACAACCGGACAGATAGACAACCGGACGGACAGACTGACAGGAGGCGAACCCCTCGTGCCTACTGAGGCCCTGCCGGCACGGCCCCGGCCGAATGCGCGTGACGGCCCGACCCGTTGGTTCGGTTACCGCCGACGGCCTACTTTCCAGCCGGCGGAACAGACGGTCGGCTGGTTGTTCAGCGGACCGGCCGTCGTCCTGCTGACCTTGTTCATCGTCGTGCCGTTCCTGCTGGCGGTGGGGTTGTCCTTCACCAACCAGAGGCTCCTCTCACCGCTTCCAGTGCGGCTCGTGGGGATGGAGAACTACCGGCGTATCTTCGCCGACCCGGTGTTCCAGCGATCGCTGGTCAACAATGCTGTCTTCACCGTTGTGGTCGTGCCGGTGCAGACGGTGTTCGCACTGTGGCTCGCCGTTCTGGTGAACCAGAAGATTCGCTTCATATCGCTTTTCCGAACCGCCTATTTCGCGCCGGTAGTGATGATTATGGCGGTCGCGGCAACAATCTGGAAGCTGCTGTACGATCCTGACATCGGCATCATTGACGGTGTGCTTCGCGCGGTTACCGGCGGCCACCTGAGCCCCAGTTGGCTTCGCAGCAGCGCACTGGCGCTGATCGCCGTCATCTTCATGTCGATCTGGCAGGGTGTGGGTTTCCAGATGGTGGTCCTGCTGGCCGGGCTGCAGGACGTCGACCGGGAACTGTACGAAGCGGCGGAGATCGATGGTGCGAGCCAGTGGCAACAGTTCCGCTACATCACCGTTCCGGGATTGCGCAACCAGCTCGTGTTCGTCGCGACCGTGACCACGATCCTGTCGTTCCGGCTGTTCGATCAGGTGTACGTCATGACCCGTGGCGGGCCGCTCGACGCCACCCAGACGATGATGACCCGCCTGGTCGACGTCGGTTTCAACCAGCAGGCGATCGCTCGCGGTTCGGCCATCGCGGTCGTGTTCTTCCTCATCGTCTGCGTCGTCACGCTGGTGCAGCGTCTGCTGCTACGCGAGAGGGAAGCGGACTGATGGCGACACTGCAGGCCCACAACCCGGGGCCCAATGCGGGCCCGCAGCCCGACGCAGCCGCCGCCACGGTGGACCCGACGGCGAACGATGGCGGGTCCACACCACATCCCAGCCGGGGCTCCCCCTGGCGGTCCCTGCGTCGTTACGTGCTGCTCGTGCTACTCGCGGTGTTTTTCGCGTTCCCGTTCCTGTTCATGGTCGTCGGCGCATTCAAACCCGATGACCGCGTACTCGCCGACGGTGCCAGCTGGAAGGCGTTCGTGCCGTTCGGGGCATCGCTGGACAACTTCACCGACGCGTTCAGCCGCGCGGAGTTCGGCCGCCTGTTCCTCAACTCGGTGCTGATAACAACCTGCATTGTGCTCGGTGGCCTTGTGGTCAACAGTCTGGCCGGTTACGCGCTCGCCCGGATGCGGTTCCGTGGTCGAAAGCTCCTGCTCGGTATAGTCGTCACTCTCGCGATCATTCCTTTTCAGGCCATCGCGATCCCGTTGTTGTTCATGATGGCCCGCATCGAATGGCTCGACACCTACCGTGTCCAGATCATTCCGTTCCTCGCAAATCCTTTTTTCATCTATCTCTTCTACTCGTTCTTCCTCGGTATCCCGCGGGAACTGGAGGAAGCGGCCCGGGTCGACGGCGCCGGACCGGTCACCATCTTCACTCGAGTGATCGTCCCGATTGCCCGCCCGGTCTACGCGACCGTGGCGATCCTGTCGTTCCTGTTCAGCTGGGGCGAACTGCTGTGGCCGGTGCTCGTCACCCGCGGATCGACGGTACGACCGCTGTCGCAGGGCATGGCAGTCTTCCAGACCCAGCCACCGATCCAGTGGGGCGAC
The DNA here is from genome assembly GCF_963555955.1 of Protofrankia sp. Cas3. Classification (NCBI taxonomy): domain Bacteria; kingdom Bacillati; phylum Actinomycetota; class Actinomycetes; order Frankiales; family Frankiaceae; genus Protofrankia; species Protofrankia sp. Cas3. The sequence continues at coordinate 22,217 of NZ_CAUVXP010000039.1, read as the reverse complement.
ATCATGGCGTTCGCGACCATGACGACTCTGCCGATACTGATTCTTTTCCTCGTCTTCCAGCGTGCGTTCGTCCAGGGTGTTTCCCGTACCGGCCTCAAGGGGTGACCATGGCTTCCGTTGTCTTCGACCATGCCACGCACAGCTATGCCGGCGCCGGCGCAGCCCCTGCGGTGGACCGGCTCGACCTCCGTATCGACGACGGAGAATTCATGGTGCTGGTCGGGCCGTCCGGGTCGGGTAAGTCCACCGCCCTGCGAATGCTCGCCGGTCTGGAAAGCGTCGACGCCGGCACGATCCGGATCGGCAGCGACGACGTCACCGCGTTGCCGCCTGCCCGCCGTGACATCGCCATGGTGTTCCAGAACTATGCGCTGTATCCCCACATGGACGTCGCGGCGAACATGGGTTTTGCGTTGAAGATCGCGGGTATGGCGAAACCGGAACGTGACCGGCGGGTCCGCGAGGCCGCACGCCTGCTCGACCTGGAGCCCTACCTGGCCCGCAAACCCAAGAATCTGTCCGGTGGGCAACGGCAGCGGGTCGCGATGGGCCGGGCCATCGTGCGCGAACCGCGGGTCTTCCTCATGGACGAGCCACTGTCGAACCTCGACGCGAAACTGCGTGTCCAGACCCGGAGCCAGATCGCGGAACTGACCGCACGTCTCGGCGTCACCACCGTGTACGTCACCCACGACCAGGTCGAAGCGATGACCATGGGCGATCGGGTGGCGGTGCTCCGCGACGGCGTCCTCCAGCAGGTAGCGACGCCCCGGCAGCTGTACACCTATCCGGCCAACGTGTTCGTCGCCGGGTTCATCGGGTCCCCGGCCATGAACCTGCACACCGTGCCGCTGGTGGGCCGCTGCGCCGTCCTCGGTGGGCTGCGGGTGGAACTGCCGGCCGCCGCCCTGGCCGCGGCGGGGGCCGAGCAGCTCACCCAGGTACGAGTCGGCATCCGACCGGAATCGTTCGCGCCGGTCGAACAGGTGGACGGCGGTACTGTCACCGGCCGGGTCGAGCTGGTCGAGGATCTTGGTTCGGACACCTACATCCATGTCGCCGTCGACCTGCCTGACGGCCCAGCCGCGTTCGTCGTCCGGGCCGACGGACGGATCCAGATCCACCGCAACGAGTTGCTACGACTGTCCGTCGACCCGGCTGAGGTGCACTTTTTCGACCCGACGACGGGCATTCGACTCGGGTGACAAGAGCGCCCGCCAATAGCCCCGCGACGCCGTGGCCCGGGCCGCCGCGTTCGCACGCAAGCTCGTCATCATGGACGAGCCGACCGCGGCACTGGGCGTGCGGGAGTCCGGCCAGGTTCTCGAGCTCATCGGGCGCATCCGTGACCGTGGTCTGCCGGTGATCCTCATCAGCCACAACATGCCGCAGGTGTTCGAGGTGTCTGATCGGATACACATTCAGCGACTCGGACGGCGGGTTGACCTCATCTCTGCGAAGGAGCACACCATGGCCGAGGCTGTGGCAATCATGACGGGTGCGATGCCTGGACGGGAGGAGAAGAAACCAGCGGCCACAACGAACGACGGCGCGATCACGACTGCTCCCGCGGCCGGGGTTCCCGCCGCATCGGCCCTGCCGATCCGCCAGGTTCGGGAGGCCACCGGGAGCCTGGCCGACCCGATCGGAAAGCCATGACTCCACCTGGCACCGGTTGTGTCGCGGTGATCGGCGAGAACGTCGCGGACGCTGTTGTCGAGCCGGCGGCCGAGAACGACACCGCGTTGCGGTTGCGGGTATTCCCGGGGGGCGGCCCGGCGAACACGGCCGTCGCTCTCGGGAGACTCGGCACACCGACCAGGTTCCTCGGTAGGTTGCCGCAGGGTGTTTTTGGTGATCTTTTCGCCGAGCGCCTGCAGAAGTCTGCGGTCGACCTGTCGTTCGCTGCCGCCGCCAGTGAACCGGCAACGCTCACCATAGCGTCTGTGGCGGATGACGGTCAGGCCAGTTATGTGTTCTATGCGGCCGGAACGGCGGACTGGCAGTGGAATGCGCAGGAACTGCTCCCATCTCATTTCGACGGCGTGGCGTGTGTGCACGCGGGGTCGCTGGCGCTGGTGATGGAGCCGGGCGGAAACCTGATCGAAAAGCTGCTCGACACCGTTCGGGAACGTGCGACGGTGTCGATTGACCCCAACATCCGGACCGCGCTGGTGAGTTCGCAGAGGTACCGGTCGAGAATCGCGCAGTGGTGTCGCCTCGCTGACATCATCCGGATGAGTGAGGATGATGCCGCCGAGCTCTTTCCCGGTCTCGCCCCGGAAGATGTCCTCATGGCTCCGCGGCTGGCCGATGTGCCACTGGTCATCATCACGCGCGGGGAGCGGGGTGTCGTGGCCTCATTCCGACAGGATGTGGTGGAGGTTCCCGGCGTCGTGGTGCCTACCGTCGACACCATCGGCGCGGGCGACGCTTTTTCCGCCGGCCTGCTTCACTGGCTGTATCAAGCTGGTCACCTCGGCGGTCGAATCGACCATCTCGACATCGAGACCGTACGACGCGCGCTGACGTTTGGCGCCCGCGTCGCCGCACTGACCTGCACCGCACCTGGCGCCGATCCGCCCTGGGCGAGCCGGCTGACCAACGAGGCCACAAACCTGCTTCCATGACACCGCTACGCGGCGGCAGGTGGTGCACGGACAGTTATGTCGCCGTTAACCGTGAAAGACCAGCTCACAGGACAAACCCGAGACTGCACGTTGGTCGCCGCAGGGGTCGGCTACGAGCCCGGTACCGTCCGGTTGGGGTGAGGACGGCGGGGATGGATGCAGCGGTGCCTGGATCGAGGAGTGCCGGCTCGTCGAAGTTGGTCTTGATGAGCGTGACGGCATCGGGTCCTGCTGTATCTGCATCGGCTCGGCAACATCAGACGTCCTCGTGCCGTCTTCGATATCCGATGACAAACCAGAATTCACAGCGGACGGTGCGATCTGCGTAGTCACGGCGTCGGCCAGGATCTGCCGCGGGCCCGCACCCGGTCGACACGATCACGGCTGTGCCCGGTGCTGGTGCTGGTGCTGGTACCATAACCTTATGGTTTTGAAGAAGACGACCGTCATGGTCGACGAGGAGTACCTGCAGATCGTCAAGGAGGCGGCGGCGCGCGAAGGCCGACCCGAAGCCGAGTACTTTCGTGAGGCGTTCCGTATCGCCGCGCTACACGCCCGCCGATGGTCCGGCGACTGGGACATCCCGGCGCTCGACTTCGGCGGCCCGGTCACCGAGGACGACGTCCGCGAAGCGGTCGACCAAGCGGTCACTCAGAAGAACGGCAGGATCGGCAACACCACATGATCGTCGTTGGTGACACCTCTGGCCTGGTGGCCGCCTTCAACGTCGGCAATCCGGAACACCTGGCAGCCCGCTCGGCGCTGCGTGAGGCATCGGTGACCGTGGTCTCTCCACTGGTGTTCGCCGAAGTCGAGCACATCATCACCCGCAACATCGACCGCAGGACCGCCTACGCGGTCAATGACTGGCTGCTACAACAGGAGCGGACCATGCGCATGTTGGTCCCCGCGGTGGCAGCCGATACCCTCCGCAAGGCTCGCACGGTCCAGACCCGCTACGCCGATCTGCGCATAGACCTGGCGGACGCGGTGAACGTGGTGCTGGCGGAGCAGTACGAGACCGACAGCGTTCTCACACTCGACCGACGCGACTTCCGCGCGATGCGCCCGCTCACCAGTCACAAGGCGTTCCGTCTCCTGCCGGACGACCTGTGACCCGTTGGGGCCTGCGCTTGATCCGTTCCGTCGTGACGTCGGCGCTGGACCGGGATCCCGCGTCCGCGAAAGTCCCAGGTCAGCGCCCCGGACAAGTTTCGGACACCCGCAGGGAGCCTACGGTCAGTCGCGTGACCACCGTCACGGGGATCGTGGTGGGGACCGCAGCGAGTGGTGCGGGGTCCGACGTCACGTTCACCGAGGCGGCTGTCCTCGTCCGTCTCCAGCGGGAAGGACCGACCTCGCCCGGAACGATCGCGGGACGTGAGCGGGTTACCTCGCAGGCGATCACGGCGGTCCTCAGCGAGCTGCGCCGGCGCGGGTTGGTGACGCGCAGCGTGGATGCGACGGACCGCCGCAAGGTGGCGGTGGCAATTACCGATGCGGGCCACCATGTGCTGCGAGACAGCGAACAAGCCGTCTTCGACGCGCTTCTGCACGCGTTGATCCGATCGTTCACCGACTCGGAACTGGCCCACCTGCATGCGTCCGTTCCGCTGCTTAGCCGCCTCGCAGACGTCCTCTGAAGAAACACCCAATCCACGACATCGGGAGTCATGAAATGCCCACTTCGATCCGGCCCGCCGTCGAGAGCTTCTTCGCGCGGTTCGAGCATGCAAGCCGCATGCTCGAACCGCCGCACTTTCCGACATGTTCGCGGAGGGGCGGATGAAATGGGTGAGTGCACCGACGAGGTGCGCCAACGCATGCACTCGGGAATACCGAGGGCCGTCTGACGTGGGGATCCCGTTGAGCCGGTTCTGCGTCACGGTTGCGTGAGTGCGTAGGATGACTACCGGGTGCGGCAGGTGCAGCAGGCCGGCTCACGTGGTATGCCGCAGACCGCTGGGAAGGAATGATGCGCTACCGGTTGCTGGCCGATCTCGTGGTGGCCGTCCACGTCACGTTCATCATCTTTGTCGTCGTGGGAGGGCTGCTCGTCTGGCGATGGCCGGGGCTGCTGTGGCTGCACGTCCCCGCGGCGCTGTGGGGCGTGCTGATCGTCGGGATCGGTTTCCCGTGTCCGCTGACGTGGCTGGAGAAGTACCTGCGGCGGATGGGAGCTGAGCAGGTCTATGCGGGAGGGTTCATTGATCACTATATCAAGGGTGAGCTGTATCCGAGGGGGTTGAACCCCCTCATGCAGGCTCTTGCGGTGGTGGTTACCGTCGTCGGATACACCGGTCTGCTCATGGGGCGCCGTCATGCGCATGCTCGTCTGACCGCACGCCCTCCGACGGCCTGAGCCCGGCCACGAGGGGTGACTCACGGATCGGTATGATTAGGTCGCTTTCCGTCACGAATCCGCCGTCACCATCGTATCGATCAACGAATGGCTTCCCGAACGGACTCCTGAAGCACACCCCAGGTCTGCCCGTCGTCAACCGGCGAGTGCTAGAACCGTTACTGTAGGCTCGCACATGCAGCTCTCCACCGACCCTCATCCAGCACGGCGACGTTGAGACCGAAAGTTGAAGCGCCGGTTTACGTGAGACGGTATCAGGACGTACGAGCGTTTCAAAACACGAGGCTTCTCGTGTGTCACTCTATGGAGTATACTCCGGCGGGAGGTCGACGTTTCTTGCGTAATTCAGGTGAGACAGGTCCTGTGGAATCCGCCATCGCTCTTCGACCAGAACGGGAAATTCAAAGCGATTATATCGAGTTGCTCGAAAAAGTGCGGGCGGCGGGTCTGCTGAAGCCGCGTTACGGAGCGTATGGAACCTTGATCGCGGCAAATGTCGCGCTTTACCTGGTCACCTGGGGCGCTTTTGTCCTGCTCGGCGATTCTTGGTGGCAGATCGTAACCGCGGTGATTCTTGCGATCTCATTCACTCAGACCGCATTCCTTGCGCACGATGCAAGCCACAGCCAGATACTCGTGAGCCGATCGGCGAATCGGCGAATCGGCCTCCTGCACGCCAACCTGGCCATCGGAATCTGTTATGGATGGTGGGCGCCGAACCACTTTCGGCACCATGCCTACCCGAACCACGAGCAGCGGGACCCCGACCTCACCAACAAGTTCATGCTGATGACCTGGAGTCAGGCCGGCTCGCACGACACTGTTCGGTATCTGCCGCGGCGCGTCCAAGCCTTCGCATTCCTGCCGCTGTTGTCGTTTCAGGCTGTATCAATGCACATAAAGAGCGCGCTTGCCATACCCGGCTTCAAGCCCAGGCGGCGAACGTCTGAAGCGGTTCTGCTGTTCATGCACTTTCTGGCGTACAGCGGCATGCTCATCGCCGTGCTGTCGCCATGGAAAGTGCTGGTATTTTTTGCTGTGCAGCAGGGCCTCTTCGGCATCTATCTCGGCTGCGTATTCGCAGTTAATCACAAGGGGATGCCAACGTATGACAACGACGACATGGATTTTGTTCGCCGTCAGGTAGTCTGTTCGCGAAACATTCGCGGAGGGCGTTTGGTATCGCTGGCGACGGGGGGATTGAACTACCAGATCGAGCACCACCTTTTTCCTCGGATGCCCCGCTCCAACTTTCGCCGTGTACGTCCGATAGTTCAGGATTTTTGTAGGTCGAAGGACATCCCTTACACTGAAGTCGGTCTGCTGGGATCCTTCGGGCAGGTCATGCTGTATCTGCATCGCCTAGGCAAGATCAGGCGTCCCCACGCCGCCTACGTCATCCGATGACAAAACCGAGCGGACGTGTGCAGAGCACTGCGTCAGGGCTTCCGGCCGACGGCACAGAATTGGGCCACCTTGATGTCGGCATGGGGATCGCCGGGCTCGGGGCGCCACTGCGAACACGAAACCACGCCGGGTTCCAGCAGCTCGATGCGGTCGAAGAAGCGGGCGATCTCATCGCTGTTGCGGAGGATGAGCTGGTAGGGGCCGTCTTCGTTCCAGTCCCGTACGGCGTTCTTCATCACCTCGCCGTGCACTTCTGAGGTGGGGTGGGCGATCGTCAGGTAACTGCCCGACGGTACGACGTCGAGAAGTCGATTCACGATTGCGTGTGCCTCGTCGTCCGTGACGAAGCACAGGATTCCCACCAGCATGAGCGCGATCGGTTGATCGAAGTTCAGCGTCCGGCCGGCAGCCTGCAGGATCAGGTCGGGGTCGCGCACGTCTGCGTCGAGGTAGTCGGTGACGCCCTGCGGGACACTGGTGAGCAGTGCGCGGGCGTGCACCAGGACGATGGGGTCGTTGTCGACGTAGACGACGCGGCACTCCGGTGCGATCGTCTGGGCGACTTCGTGGGTGTTGTCGGCGGTGGGGAGCCCGGTGCCGATATCGAGGAACTGACGAACCTCCGCCTCACCGGCGAGGTAGCGGATGGCACGACCCAGAAAGGCCCGGTCTGCGCGAGCGGAGTCGACCAGGTCGGGCATGAGAGCGAGCATGCGGTCACCGACCTCGCGGTCCGCCGCGAAGTGGTCCTTGCCGCCAAGCCAGTAGTTCCAGACCCTGGCCGAGTGCGGCACGGTGGGGTCGATACCGGCCGGTTGCCGGTGGTCTGTGCTGGACGAACTGTTGGTCATGACGGTACCCCTCCGCCGGCCGGGCTGATGATCGTTGCGGGCAGTGTATTGCGCGGTGCCCTGCCGGTCGCTCTCAGGGCACCGCCTTGCGGATGGTGTGGACGATGTCCTTCGTCGTCGTGTCACTGGGGCCGGTGGCCGGGACGGCGGCGAAGACCGCGGTGTCGCCCGCGGCGTTGAACCGGGCCGACGAGACCGAGACGACACCCTGGGCGAGGTCGTCGTAGGTGCCCCGCTCCGTGGTGAAGGTGGGCTTGGCCGCGTCCCAGGATGTGCCCAGTTGCAGGTCCAGCACCGGCACGGCGATCATCCCGAGGCTCGACCGCGAGGACGAGCACGGGAAGGGGGCGGTGCAGGACCAGCCGTGCCCAGCGGGTGCCCCCGTTGGTGCTGTGGGGATTGCGGCCTCCGGCGATGCGCCAGAAAAACGATCGCATCGCCTTTGGCCCACGGGGACTGCGGCCGAAGGCGATGCGCCCGAACCACGATCGCATCGTCGTTGGCCCACTCGGCGTGCCGGTGTCCACGGCCGCCCCCCGACGCGGGCCGGGTCAGTCCGTGGTCTCGGCCAGCTCGGCCGCCGCCTTCATCGTGTCGACGATCACCGGCCCGAACGCCTGCAGCTGGTGGTCGTCCCCGGCCCGCTGGAAGCCCTTCTCCAGCACGATGGCGAGTTTCCACTTGGCGAGGATGATGTAGTAGTCGATGTCGTCTACCTGCCGGCCCGACACCTCGGCGTAGTGCGCGAGGACCTGCGAGCGGCTCGGCATACCCCGTAGGTCGACGTAGCTGACCGTGGACGCTGCCTCGGCCATGGTGTCCTCGGGCCAACTTTGGATCATCCAACCCAGGTCGAGCTTGGGGTCGCCGATGGTGCCCATCTCCCAGTCGACGACGGCGGCCAGCGTGGCCGGCGCTCCGTCGGCGAACATGACGTTGGCGAACTGGTAGTCGCCGTGCATGAGGCCCGGGATGTAGTCGATCGGACGGTGGGCGCGCAGCCACGCCGAGGCGACGTCCATGCCCTCGAGCTCGCGGCCCTTGATCCGCTCGAAGAACTTCGTCCACCGGTCGACCTGGCGCTCGTGAAAGCCGTCCGGACGGCCGAGGTCGTGCAGGCCCTTGGCCGCCCAGTCGACCTTCGACAACAGGGCGATGCCCTCGGCCAGCTGGTAGCCGAGCCCGGCCCGCGCGTCGAGATCGGTGTCAAATGGCGCCGGCCAGGTCTTGCGGCTGATCGGCGACCAGCCGTCGACGAAGCCCATCAGGTAGAAGGCGCGGCCGAGGACCGAGGTGTCGGCGCACATGGCGATGGCCTCGGTGTGGGGCACGTCGGTACCGTCGAGCGCCTCGATGATCCGCCACTCGCGGAGGATCCCCTCGTCGCGATCGGCCGGCGCGTTCTGTGGTGGGATCCGGATGACGCACCGGTTCTCGCCGCGGCGCAGCTCGTAGATCTCGTTCTGGGTTCCGCCCGACAGGAAGCGGTGCTCGAGCGGCTCGCCCTTGCCGGGCAGGTCGTTCTCGTCCATCCAGGCGGCAAGCCGCTCGAAGTCGATCACAGGTTCCCCATTTCGTGCTCGAGGTAGTCGGCGAACGTCGCCTTGGCGGCTTCCACCTTCTTCGGGATCCGCTCCGTGGGCCAGCGGTTGTCGCTCGGCCGGTAGTCCCGCAGAACCTGGCGGGCGACGGTGACCTTGTGGACCTCGGTCGAGCCGTCAGCGAGGCCCATGACGCCAGCGCTGTGGATCATGTGGAAGAACGGCACCTTGCTGGTCGTGTCAAGCGCACCGTGCACCTGCATCGCCCGCCGGATCCGCCGGCGAACGGGCGTCACTGCGGATGGTTGGCGAGAATGTGTTCGGCGTGGCGCAGGACGGGGGCGTCGACCATCCGGCCCTCGAAGGAGAACACGCCGGCCGCCTGCCGGGCCGCCTGGAGTACCCGTCGGGCCCAGTCGACCTCCTCCGGTGAGGGCAGGAAGGCGTGCCGGATGGCGGCGACCTGGCTGGGGTGGATGCACGCCTTCACGGTGAATCCGCTGGCCGCCCCGTCCTGTGCCTCACCGACGAGTCCGTCCCGGTCGGCGATGTCGAGGTAGACGGAGTCGACGGCGACGCGCAGGTGGGCGCCGGCAGCGAGCAGGACGCTGGCCCGCGCGTGCATGGCGATCTGGCGGTAGCGGCCGCTGGGGTCCCGACTGGAACGTCCGCCGAGCGCGGCTACCAGGTCTTCGGCTCCCCACATGAGGCCGACGGTGTTGCCGACGGCGGCGATGGCCGGTGCGGCCAGCACCCCGCGCGGGGTCTCGCAGAGTGCGAGAACGCGGCGTGGTGCGAGGGCGGCCACCTGCTCGGCCGTCTCGGTCTTGGCGAGCATCACGGTCTGGTACGGGGTGTCGGCGAGTACCGCCAGGTCCTCGGCGTAGTCGTCGGTGCCGGCCGGGTTGATCCGCACGATCGTGCGGATCGGGTCGAGCAGGGTCTCGCGCAGCGCTTGACGTGCCCGGGGTTTGTCCTCGGCGGCGACGGCATCCTCCAGGTCGAGGATGACGCCGTCGGCCGCCGCGGCCGCCTTTGCGTATCGGTCGGGACGGTCGGCGGGGCAGAACAACAGCGCCGGTCCGGGCAGGTCGGTGGTCACCGACTCACCTCCGGGCCCGGGTCGGAGCACAGCATCAGCGCGGAACGCACGGCGACCGCGACCACCTCGCCGTCCTGGTTGTGTGCGGTGTGTTCGAAGGTGACCACGCCCTGGCCCGGTCGGCTGCGTGAGCGCCGCTTGTCCACCACGGTCGTCTCGGCGTAGAGGGTGTCGCCGTGGAAGACCGGCGCCGGGAAGCGGATGTCGGAGAAGCCGAGGTTGGCCACGGTGGTGCCCTGGGTGAGCTGGTTGACCGACAGGCCGACGAGGGTCGACAGGGTGAACATGCTGTTGACCAGGCGGCGACCGAAGGGCTGGGTGGCACTCCACGCCTCGTCGAGGTGCAGCGCCTGCGTATTCATCGTCAACGTGGTGAACAGGGTGTTGTCGGCTTCGCTCACGGTCCGTCCGGGCCGGTGCACGTACACAACGCCGATCTCCAGTTCGTCGAACCACAGGCCACGCTGTTCGATGCGACGGCGGTGGTCGTCTGCGCCGTTCATCGGTTCACCTCCGTCGGTCGGGGCTTCGGCTTCGGCTTCGGGTCAGAGGTCAGGCTCCAGCCGGGTGTTCATCTCCATGAAGCGGGGGAAGGCGGATCGGCATTGACCATCTCGCTTTCGGAGAATAGCGTTTTCCCCACTGGAGAGTGGAGGGTGCGGCGACGTGGCAGGGGATCTCGCCGGGTTACGGGCGGCCGAGGGCCAACGCCCATTGGACGCCACACCGCAGTACCGGGTCGTCCAGTGGGCCACCGGGAACATCGGGACCCGCGCGCTGCGGGCCGTCATCGAGCACCCGAACCTGATCGTGGCCGGGGTGTACGTCCATACGCCGGCCAAAGCAGGACGTGATGCCGGCGAGCTGTGCGGGCTCGGCCCGACCGGGGTCGTCGCGACCCATGACATCGACGAGATCCTGGCGCTCGGCGCCGACTGCATCCTGTACATGCCGGCCACCTGCGACATCGACGAGGTCTGCCGGTTACTGGCAGCGGGCGCGAACATCGCCACGACCCGGGGCGAGTTCCATCGTGCGGACAGTCTCGATCCGGCGGTTCGCGAGCGGGTCGAGGCCGCATGCGACCGCGGTGGCACCTCGATCCACAGCACCGGCAGCAGTCCCGGGTTCATCACGGAGGCTGTGCCGCTGGTGTTGACCTCGATCCAGCGGCGGCTCGACAACCTGACGATCAGCGAGTTCGCAGATTTCTCGCAACGCGACTCGCCGGGGTTGCTCTTCGACGTGATGGGCTTCGGGAAGCCTCCCGCGGAGCTTGATGAACGCCGGCTGTCCCACGGACGGATCAGCTCCGGTCCGTCGCTGCAGCTCGTCGCAGATGCGCTCTCGATGCCGCTGGACTCCCTGGAGGCGAGCGGGGAGGTCGCGACCGCGCGGCGCGCGGTCCGGATCGCCGCCGGCACCCTGGATGCCGGCACCGTGGCCGCGCAGCGGATGACGGTGTCGGGTATGCGAGACGGTCGGCCGGTGCTGTGTTTCCGTGCCATGTGGTACTGCACCACCGACCTCGATCCCTCGTGGGACGTCCGCGCCACCGGCTGGCACATCTCGGTCGACGGTGACGCGCCGCTCGACATCGACATCCGTTTTCCGGTGCCTCTTGAGCGGATGGGTGCCATGTCGCCCGGATACACGGCGAACCGCGCCGTCAACGCCGTGCCCTTCGTGTGCGCGGCACCCCCGGGATCCGTTCGACGGTCGACCTTCCCCCCATCGTCGCCGCGCTCGGGTGACCGCGCCGCCGCAGTCCCGGCGGTGGTCAGGTTCTGTATACAACGGCATCGTAGGTAGAAAATGTCATCATAACGGCTAATTCCACCTACTGTCGGACGACATTCGGCCGAACGGTAGGTGGTTCTGGTCATCAGGATGGCCTCAACGACCTACGCATTCTGGTTTTGTTATTTGGATTCTGTTCACCGGCGGCATCACATGGCAGCCGGTGAAGCCTCGTGGCCGGCACGAGGCTGCCCTCTGCTGCGGGATGGAGCCCTGTGTCGTCCCGGTAGCGGATGTTCCGGGCGGTGTGTACTGCGTTCTGCGTAGCAGGGAGTGTCGGCGGGCGGACGATGACGGGACAGGCCGGCCCGGACACGCTTGAGGGGTACCCGAGAGCAGATCTGGAGACCTCACTCATGGCTACCTTCCGCTGTCGACTTCGTGGTCGACTTCGTGGTCGGCATCGTGGTGGGCATCGTGTTCATGGTGGGCATCGTGTTCGGTCTGGCCTCGGCTGTCCTGCTCGACACGAAACGGAGTGCTGACAACGTGGGTCACTGGCAGGAAGGCGAACAGAACACCACCGGCGGCCACCAGCCTGCCGGTCTCCATACCGCCGGTATGGCCGGCGGCGATGTCGGCGATGTCTGCGAGGTCGGGGGCGTGGTCCCGCGCCCCGCGGACACTCGGCCCCACCTGGCACAATCACCCACCCGGCCGCTGCCGCCGGGTGGACCGGACGATCTCGACGCACGACGGTGGGGACCACCGGTGGCGCAGGGACCACCCGTGGCGGAGGGGCTGTCGGGTGCGGTGGGGTTGCCCGGTGCGGAGGGGCTGCCGGCGGCGGAGCCTCCTCGCCGTCGCCGCCGGCGGTCCCGACGCCGGCTGCTTCTGATCGTCCTTGTCCTCCAGGTCGTCGTGCTCAGCGTGGTGGACCGGGTCGGGGCCCACGTCGCGGCATCCCAATTGGTCAGCCAGGTCCAGAAGAGCCAGCACCTGCCGAGCAGGCCGGAGGCGTCCGTCGGAGGGATTCCGTTCCTGACCCAGGTGATGTGGGGCAGCTACAAGGACATCGGCTTCCGGATGCACCGGATCGCCGTACCCGACCTGTGTGTCGACGACATCAACGTGCACCTCAACGGTGTGCACGTCCCGCTTCGCAAGATGATCAGTAACGATGTGAAGACGGTGCCGATCGACCGGGTGGTCGGTTCGGTGCGCTTCACCTTCACCGACCTCAATGCCTACCTCGCCACCCAACCCGGGAAGGTCCAGTTGGCTCCGGCCGGAACAGGCATGCAGGTCTCGGCGCCCGTGGACATCCCGATCGTCGGGCAGATCACGGTCTTCGGTGATGTGCAGGCGAGCGTCCAGAACAACCGACTCACAATCGCGCCCACCGGTATCGGCGTGAAGGGCCTGGGTGCCTTGAGTATCCCGCACGGCGCGGTGCAGATCCTGACCGTGACGGTGCCACTCAGCGGGCTGCCCATGAATCTGCAGTTGACCTCGGCGAAGGCGACATCGACCGGCATCGAGGTGACCGCCGAAGCGGATCACATCACGCTGGACACGACACAGACAACGACGACGCCCCCGATCCGGGGCTGCTGAGCGCATCCCGCTGGCCACATCCCGCGGCGGGCGCGGTCGGTCACGTCCGCCTTTTCGGCGAAAGCCGCGTCGCCTGGGTTGAGATCGAGCGCGGCGACGTGGTAGTCGTCGGCGCTCAGCCGTTCCGCGACGGCCCGGCCGATGCCGGAGCCGCCACCGGTTACGACAGCGGCCCTCATGAGAAGGCCTCCTCGCCCACGAGGGTGATCCTGTGCAGGGTTCGCTCGGAGGATGCGTCATACGGCAGAGCCTGGTGCAATATGCCGGTATTATTCCAGATTATCAGGTCGCCGACCTGCCAGTCGTGGGTGTAACGGAAGCGCTCCTGGGTGGACCAGGCGAGCAGTTCGTCCAGGAGCGCCCGGCTCTCGGTGGGCTCCATGCCGATGACGTACTCGGCCGTCGCGCCGATCACGGCAGGGCTGCGCGATCACTTCGCGGCTGCTGGTGCCCCGGGCCCATCACGACGCGATCGTCGAGCAGGTCGCGGCCTATCTCGGCCGAGTGACCTACGGTGATCCCACCGATCCCAAGACCTTCATGGGGCCGCTGATCAGCGAACGGCAGCGCGACAAGGTGGACGGCATGGTCCAGCGGGCCGTCGCGGCGGGCGCGACGCTGGTGACCGGCGGCAAGCGGGTCGATCCTGGCTTCTTCTACACGCCGACGCTGCCCACCGGGGTCGATCCGGCCAGCGAGATCGCGCAGAACGAGATCTTCGGACCGGTGTTCGCGGTGATCCCCTACGACGGCGAGGACGACGCCGTTCGTATCGCCAACGACTCGATCTTCGGCCTGTCCGGTGCGGTGTACAGCCGCGACGAGGACCGGGCCCTCGCGGTGGCGCGCAGGATCCGCAGCGGCACGATCAGCGTCAACGGCGGCAACTACTTCTCCCCCGACGCCCCCTTCGGCGGGTACAAGCAGTCGGGCATCGGCCGGGAAAGTGGCGTCGCCGGCCTCGAGGAGTTCCAGGAGCGCAAGACCATCGCCGTGCCGGTCGCGTGACGCCGCAGGTGGCCGGCGCGGTCACCTGATCGCTCAGGGTAGTGGCGTCCATCGGACGCCACTACCAGCACGTCACTTGTTACGGCGCATCAGCCTGTCGGCGGCATCCCAGTGCTCGTCGGCCACCCACAGGCGCGCGAAGGCGCGCGCCGCCTCGTGCGGAGGGACGGTTCCGGTCATGACGCGCTTGATCTCTCTGGCCGGGCCGGTGGCGAGCGACCTGGCCAGGGAGCGCCAGCCGTCGTCAAAGGAGGCCCGGGGCAGCACCTGGTCCACCAGCCCGACACGCTGGGCCTCAGCGGCGTCGAGCAGCGTTCCGGCGCCCGCGAGCAACAGTGCTCTGCCCCTGCCGACCAGGGTGGCGAGTCGCTCGGCGCCACCCCAGGCAGGCATGATCGCCAGCGTCGTCTGGTTGAAGCCGATTGTGATGTCGTCGGCGGCGACGCGGATGTCGGCGGCCACCGCGACCTCGGCCCCGCCACCCAGGGCGTGGCCGTTGAGCGCGGCGATCACCGGGGCGGGGAAGGCGGCGAGCCGATCGCAGAATCCCCGCATCCGCAGGGCCATGCCGGTCGCTTCGTCCTCCGTTCGGATCGCCGCCAGTTCCTTCAGATCGCCGCCCGAGACGAACGCCCGGTCGCCGGCACCTCTGATGACCAGTGCCGCAGCGCCTGCTGCCGCGTCGAGGGCCTTGTCCAACTCGCCCATGGTGGCCAGCGCAATGGCGTTGCGTGCATGTGGTCGGTCGATGGTGATGACCGCCAGCCCCCGGTCCACTTCAAGATCTATCATGCACTCTACTTCATGGACGAGATCAATATTCTCGATGGCGAGAGTAGCATTCCCGAATGTGGCGGGGTTGGCGGTCAGTGCGGCTGACGGACCGGCAGGATCACCGCTGAGGGGTGTGTCGGGTCGCGGTATACCGCCTGGTCGGCGGCGTGGAGGGTGGTGGCGGCGGCGCGTGGTTCGCCGGTGCCGGGGTTGCGGGCGTAGCGGGGGAAGGCTCCGCTGGAGACCTGGACCCGGATCCGGTGGCCACGCTTGAAACGGTAGGCGGTCGGCCACAGCCCGACGGTCACGCAAGAGGTCTCGTCGGCGCCGGACAGGCTGGTCAGACCGTCGCAGACGTTGTACGAGCGGCCGCGGGGGTCGACGTCGCAGAGCCGGACGAACACGTCGGCGTGGGGCTGGCTGGAGCGGAACCAGATCTCGGCGTTGACCTCGCCGATGACCTCGACGTCCTGGTCGAGTACGGCGGTGGTGTAGGTGAGCACGTCCGCGCGGGCCTCCAGGGCCGTGTTGTCGACGCGGCCGCTGTCGGTGAGCAGGCGCACGCCGCCGACCGCGGGGGTGGGATCCGCCGGGTCGTAGCGGTACCGGTCGGGCGCCGATTCGCCGGGCTGTTCGGTCGACAGCGCACCGTCGGGCCGCAGATGGAAGCGCTGCGACTCGTAGCCGCTCGGCGGCCACGAGTCGACGTCACGCCAGGCGTCCTCGCCCATCACGAACAGCCGCACCGCTGCGCGATGCGGTGGCTGGTCGCCGCGTGCGTGTCGAAGGCCGAACTCGATGGCCTCGTTGATCGCCGTGTTGTTGAACGACGTGTGCGTCCACGGCCCGATCGTCAGCCGGGCCGGGCGCCCCGCCGCCTGCAGGATCTGGAAGTCGCGGAGCTGGCCGGGCAGGAAGATGTCGTACCAGCCGCCGATCGAGCTGACCGGCACGGTCACGTCGGCCACCCGGTGCCGGTGGTCGATGCCGGCCCAGCGCGGGTCGTCCGTGTCGTGCGCGAGGATGTCCTGGATGTAGTCCGTGCGGTGGCCGACGGCGGCGACATCGGCCCGGCCCAGCGGAAGCGTCTGCAGAGCGCGGCGTGTTCTCCTGTCCTGGATCGGTTTGCCGAACATCGCCCAACGGCGTTCCATGGTGGCGATCAACGCACCCCATGCGAACGGCGTCTCCAGGGACATGCCGTCCTTGCGCAGGAACTCCAGTGTCAGCGCCGACTCGGTCATATGCGGGATCATCGCCTTGACCTCCGGCGGCAGGTGATCGGCCACCGCCCACTGGACGTAGCCCAGGTAGCTCAGGCCGACCAGCACGATCGAGCCGCCGAACCACGGCTGCTTGACCACCCACTCCAGCGTCGCGAGGCCGTCCTCGCGTTCCTGCCGCAGCGGGTCGAAGATCCCACCGGAGCCGAACCCGCCGCGGGTGCTCTGGATCAGCACCTGGAACCCGCGTTCGGCCAGCGGCCTGGCCATGCTCAGGCCGAGCACCCCCGCCCGGCCGTACGGGGAACGGAGCAGAGCGGTCGGTAACGTCTCGCCACCGACCCGTGGCGCCCACCTGTCCGCCAGCAGGTCGACCCCGTCGGGCATCGGCACTCGAAGATCCCGCTGGATGATCAGATCCCGGGTTGCGGGCGGGGAGAGTTTCAGCATGCGCTGGAGGAGATGGCTGCTCAGGTTCATCGTTCTCCCAGGTCTGGAATTTGGGTTTCCTCTTTGAGGGAGTTCTACTCTCGTGAAGCGAGAGACAACAATATGCGAACAATACCTGTCAAGCTGGTCAGCCGGTACGAAGCGGAGGGCTGGTGGACGCCGGACACGATCGGAGACCTGCTGACGCGTGGGCTCGCGGCCGTGGTGCGGTGTAAGGTCGGACACCCCATGCCCACGCTCGACCAGGTGCGGGCCCACTTCGACCGCTGCGGCCTGGCCCGGCAGAAGTGGCCGCAGGAGCTGCACGCGGTTGACGACTTTCCGCGGCCGGCGCGAGCGACGGAGCGAGGCGGCAGACACCGAGCGCCCTCCTCCAACTGCGCGACATACGCGTCGGCTACGAAGAGACCACCGTCCTGCACGGCGTGGATCTGAGCGTCGCCTCGGGCCACCGCTGCAACGCTGCACCGGACCGCCGAGGATCGTTGCCATGGCCGCCGCCGTCCGGCACATGTTGATCATTTGGAATCACCCGTCCAGCAACCGGGAGCGCCATGGCAGTCGAATGTCACCTCTACCTACCCCAGCTGCGGATGTCGATGGATGGCATCGTCGAGCGCGCGGCTGCCGCGGAACGCACCGGTTTCACCGGCATCGCGCTGATGGACCATCTCGCCCCGCCCGGTGCGCTGGACGCGCCGATGTTCGAAGCGATCGTGTCCGCCACCTGGCTGGCCGCCCGCACCGAGCGGCTGGCCGTCGGTCACCTGGTGCTCTGCGATGCGTTCCGGCATCCAGCGCTGCTGGCCAAGCAGGCGGTCACCCTCGACCATGCGTCCGGGGGCCGTTTCGAGCTGGGCCTGGGCTGGGGTTCCATGCCCGATGAGATCGAGGCCTACGGCATCGGCGACGTCGCGCCGCGGGTGCGCGTCGCCCGGTTGGCCGAGACGCTCGAGGTCCTGCAGCGGCTGTGGTCCGGCGAAACGGTGAATTACCAGGGGCTCCACCACACGCTCCGCGATGTGCGCCCTCGCCCGACCCCGCTGCGGCACATCCCGATCGTGATCGGCGGAACGGGGCCGCGCACCCTCGACCTGGTGGCCGCCTACGCCGACTGGTGGAATCTACCCGTCACCGCACTTGAGCACCTCGACCGGCTGCGGCCGCGGGCGGGAAAGGCCCGGGTCTCCGTTCAGCAGCTCGTCACCGTCATCTCGACGGAAGCGGAGCGGACGGCGACGGTCGCCACCGCGCTGCGCCGATTCGGCCCGATGGCCGGCGAGAATGGGATGGTCGTCGGGAACGTCCGCGAGCTGACAGCTCATTTCCGCGCGCTTGCCGATCGCGGTGTGGAGCGCTTTTACACCTGGTTCACCGATTTCGCCCCGACGCCGACGCTCGAAATATTCGGTGAGGTCATCGCGGCGCTGCGCTGAGCGCCTTCCGCACCTCCGCGCGGCATATGTGCGGTGCGGAGGTGCGGAGGGCGCTCTCATCTCGTCGGAGGTGCTCTTATTTCGGCGGGAACCGAAGTGCGCCGTCGAGGCGGATGACTTCGCCATTGAGGTAGTCGTTCTCGACGATGTTCTGAACAAGGGCCGCGTACTCGGCGGGTCGGCCCATGCGCTTGGGATGCGGGATTCGGGGGCCCCAGGCCGCTTCCAACTGCTCGCCTGCCTTGCCATATGCCGGGGTCAGGAACATTCCCGGGGCGATCGTGACGACGCGGATCCCGAACGGAGACAGATCGCGGGCGGCGACGAGGGTCATGCCCACCACGCCGCCCTTGGCGGCCGCGTAGGGGACCTGCCCGATCTGGCCTTCGTATGCCGCGATCGACGCGGTGTTGATGATGACACCCCGGTCGTCGTCGACGGGCTCCTGCCGGGCAATCGCGGCGGCGGCCAGGCGCAGCACGTTGAAGACACCGGTCAGGTAATACTCGATGGTCGTCCGGAACCCGGCGAGGTCGAGCGGTTTGCCGTCCTTGTTGATCAGCCGTCCCCCGCTCGCCGGGCCGCCGTGGGTGTCCACGGAGATCCTCAGCGGCCCCGCGGCTTCCGCCTCGGCCATCGCCGCCTGAACGTCATCCTCGTTGGTGGCGTCGGCGCTCACGTCGATCGACGGGGACCGTTGCGGTGCGGCTCCCTGATCAAGAGAAAGATCTAAAACCGGCTCTTAAAGATCGAATACAGGCTCTTACCGCGCGATCGACCCGGCACCGACCATCCGCCGGCATTCCGGGGCCGCCGCTACCGACTCGTCGACGATCTAGCCTTGGGCGAATCCCGCGGCGCAGAAATCCCACACCTCGTCGGCGGTGATGGGATGGGGGTTCTCGTCGTCGGCGACACCGCTGGACTGGGCGACGAACATGACCGTCTCCATCGTGAGCGCGGCCGCGCGGCGGGGCTTGAGGCTGGAGCGCAGGTGCCCGGCGGCTTCGGCCTGCGACATCATTTCGGTGAACAGCGCGAGCATCGGCGCGTGGGCGACCTTCACCTCGGCAGGATGGGAGATCAGCAACTGCGGGGCGAAATCGGTGAACAGCGGACGCTGTGCGGTCGGGACGGGTCGGGAGAGTTCGAACAGCAGGTGGACGGCGACCCTGAGCTGGTCCAGTGGATCGGACTGGTCATACGCGGCCGTGCGGATCTGGTCGGTCCCCCGGCGCAGGGCGTCTTCGAACAGGGCGAGCAGCAGCTCATGCTTGCCGCCGAAGTGCTGGTAGAAGCTGCGCAGCGACTGGCGGGACCGGTCGACGACCTCCTGTACGGTGAAGTCGGTACTGTCCTTCTCCGTGATGATCAGGTGGGCGGCGTCGAGGAACCGCATTACCGTCCGCTCGGCCCGGAGCTTCGCGGCCTTGGTGGAGCGCTCGACTGCGCGCTGCTTCCAGGCCGGCTCTTCGCTTGGCATGATCACGGGCAGCTCCGCCTTCTGCGCCATGTGCAGAACCTTACTGCACGGTACTGGTCGGCCCACCGCCTCCGCTGGTCTGTGCTGCCGAAGTATAAGAAGACTCTTACTTCCATTCTCGGAGAATTGTATTCTCGCACCTGTTCGCCTGGAATGCCAGCGAGGAGGGCCGTTCGTGGCTTGGATCTCCCAGACCGACCCTGAGATCGTGAGGCCGTTCAGCTCAGCCGACGCGCTGTCCGGTTCGGCGTTCGTCGGCGGGTTCGTCCCCGGAGGTCGGGATGCTCTTTGAGTTCGACGCCGACCAGCAGCTGTGGCAGAAGACCGTCCACGAGGTCCTCGCCAGACAGTGCCCGCCCGCGCTGGTCCGGGGGCGTCGACGACGGCGTGGAGCCGGCTCCGCTCTGGCGGGTCTACGCCGACCTCGGCTGGACCGAGCTGATCGAACCCGCCGAGACCGTGGAGCTGGCGATCGCCGCTGACGACCCACGCCGGCGCGTGGCCGCGGGGCCATGGGCTTCACCTGGGAGAACGATCTTCAGTTCGCGCTCAAGCGGGCGAAAGCGGGCGAGCTGCTGCTGGGCGGCGCGGCCGAGCACATCGCCACGATGCCATCGTTCGGGCTGCGCCAGGCCAAACGTGCCGTCAACCAGACCCTGGACGTGCAGGGCTTCTACGCCGCGATCCAGTCGGTCTTCGACATTCACCAGACCGGGCACGGCAACGCCCTGAGCGTCAGCGGTTACCCGGTTCTGAT
Organism: Protofrankia sp. Cas3; assembly: GCF_963555955.1. Lineage (NCBI taxonomy): Bacteria > Bacillati > Actinomycetota > Actinomycetes > Frankiales > Frankiaceae > Protofrankia > Protofrankia sp. Cas3. The sequence continues at coordinate 1,836 of NZ_CAUVXP010000039.1, read as the reverse complement.
GCGGCTGGACGAGATGAAGGCAAAGATGCAGTAGATCTACCAGACAGGCTCTGGTACCGACCGCAGCGGCGGTCGGTACGACATCCCCGTTGCCGCCCAAGGAGGACCAATGACGGTGCCGCAGCGGCCAGGCTCGCCGGGACCGGACGGCGGCGGGCCGCGACCACTGGCGGGGCTGCTGGTGGTCGGGCTCGAGCAGGTCGTCTCGGCTCCGATCGCCACCCGCCACCTCGCCGACATGGGAGCGCGGGTGGTGAAGGTCGAGAACCCGCGCGGCGGTGACTTCGCCCGGCACTACGACGGCGCGCAGGCCGGCATGGCCGCCCACTTCGTCTGGGTCAACCGGGGCAAGGAGTCGCTGAGCCTCAACCTGGCCGACCCGCGTGGCGCGGCCGTGCTGGAGCGGCTGCTGAGCCGGGCTGACGTCCTCATCCAGAACCTCGCCCCGGGTGCGGCGAGCCGGCGTGGGCTCGACGCCGAACATGCCTGTGCCCGGCATCCCCGCCTGATCGCGGTCGACATCTCGGGCTACGGCGAGGGCGGTCCGCTGTCCCACAAGCGGGCCTACGACCTGCTGGTGCAGGCCGAAGCCGGATCGTGCGCGGTCACCGGCGAGCCGGGCCGGCCGGCCAAGGCCGGGATCCCCCTGGCCGACCTCGGCGTCGGGATGTACGCCCTGACCTCGGTGCTCGCCGCGCTCTACGCCCGGGCGGCGACCGGGCGCGGCTCGGCGATCTCGGTGAGCATGTTCGACGTGGTCGCCGAGTGGATGGGCTACCCGCTGAACTTCACGATGGGCACCGGCATCGAGCAGGACCCGGCCGGGGTGGGCTCGCCGGCTGTGGCGCCCTACGGCGCCTATGTGACGGCCGACGGGCAGACGGCCGTGCTCGGGACCACCAACGACGGCGAGTGGCAACGGCTGGCCCGTTCGGTGCTCGGCCGGCCGGACCTCGCCGACGACCCGGCCTTCGCCGGCAACGCCGACAGGGTCCGCGAGCGGTCCCACCTCGACGAGGTGATCAGCGCCTGGGCCAAGGGCGTCACTCTCAAGGAGGCCCAGGAGATCCTGGACGCGGCCGGGCTCGGCAACGCGCGCCTCAACGGTGTCCAGGACGTGCTCGACCATCCGCACCTGGCCGCCCGCGGGCGTTGGCGCGACGTGACGACGCCGACCGGGGTCGTGCGCGCGCTGCTGCCGCCGCCGGTCGCAGCCGAATGGTCGCCGTCGATGGACGCTGTGCCCGCGCTCGGCGAGCACACCGACGCGGTGCTTGCCGAGCTGGGCTACGAGCCTGCCGAGATCGAGGCCTGGCGCAACGACGGGGTCATCTGACCTCCTGTGCGGCGTGCGGCGTGCGGCGTGCGTGCGTGGGTGCGCGAGCGCGAGCGCGCGCGCCGCAGCGGCCGAGGCGGCACGGGTGATCGATTCCGCCTGACCCTACGGGACGCCGTCGGCCCAACTCGCAGCCAGCCCGGCCGCCATCTCGTGTAAGATCCGGCTCATGCTGGGGACATCCGCCGTCACGATGGCGATGCGTAGCCGGATGATGATGGTCTCCGGCCTCCTCCGCATGTCCTGACCGACTGACGAGGAGGCCCCCGACCCGGAGCCTCCTCAACCCGAAGCGGCGACCGGCGGGGCAGAAGGGCCGTGATGGGTCGCTACTTTGTGACGACAGCAATTCCGTATGTCAACGGTAGACCGCACGTCGGACACGCCTTGGAGATGGTCCAGACTGACGTCTTGGCGCGCCACCGCCGCCAACGTGGTGATGACGTCCGTTTCCAGACCGGCACCGATGACAACGCCCTGAAGAACGTACAGGGTGCCGA